>JAJAYS010000250.1 GCA_026786065.1 Polaromonas sp. | reverse complement strand
TGAAAGAAGTGTTGTCCATCAACAATCACTATTCCATGCGTGCTTGAGGCGTTCTTGTACTCAAAGGTGGTGACGGCGCCATCGCAGTCAGGGCAGCGAGAGGAAACGTTGAGGTTCTTGTATGTAGGTTGCATGATTCAGATGCCTTTGTGACGGCTAACGCAATGTATACCGCAAACACTGCGATATATGTTTGCAAGATTCCCTAAAAAAATACGTTGTAGCGCCCGTCCATATTTAATAGCCCGCTCATATAAATATAGCAAAAACCCGGACAAACGGACCTCATTGCAGGCTGACGTTTCCCCCGCTTTTCGTTCTTTTTTCGAATGCGCGAAGGGTACCGTATCTCAAGCGCCAGAGCCAAAATCCAGGCCCTTACACAGGCCGTCAGGCAGCGCCCCATCCAACCGATGCGCCCGCGCGCGAGATGTTGTAGCGTCGTGATCCGACGACCTGACTTTGGCCGCGCTCACTCAGACCATCACCGACTTCCAACCAAGGACCTTCCGCCATGCCCACCTCTTCCAGCGACAGCGACATCAAAGCCATGCGCCTGGCGATCGAAGCGTCGGCGCGCGCTGCCGACCAAGGCGACGGGCCGTTCGGCGCTGCGCTGGTGTCGCCCGGCGGCGAGGTGTTGCTGGTCGCGTCGAACAACGTGAAAACGGCCGGAGACTGCACCGGCCATGCCGAGATGGTGCTGATTCGGCAAGCGCAAACGCAGTTCGGGCGACCGGCGCTGCGCGGCGCGACGGTGTTTGCCAGCGGCGAGCCTTGCGCGATGTGTGCGGGCGCGCTGTTCTGGGCGGGTGTGGGCCGGATCGTGTTCGCGGCTTCGCAGGCCGACATCATTCGCGCGCTGGGGGCCAGCCCGGCCATGCCGATCGACAGCCGCATGACACTGGCCGGCGCGCAGCCGGCGGTTCAGATCGACGGGCCGCTGCTGGGCGACGAAGCCTATGCGGTGTTGAAGAAGTTTGCTGAAACGCGGTGACCCACTCGACTACTTTCACCAATTCGCAATCACTGCTGATTGCCGCTGGTTAATCGCCGCGGGCATTTGTGAAGCACCCATGACTGGCCATCAGACAATCAGCGCATGTCCAGCCCCGCGCCGCTCGCCTCGCCATCGACCATTGCCATCCTCAGCGCCCTTGCCGAAGAACAGCACGGCCTGATCGACCTGCTCGAAGGCCCCGTCTGCACGCGCCATGCCGGCCGTGATTTCTGGCGCGGCAAGTTGCATGGCCAGGCTGTGGTGCTGGCGCTCACCCGAATCGGCAAGGTCGCCGCTGCGACGACCACGACGGCGCTGATCGAGCAGTTTGGCGTCAATCGCGTGGTGTTCACCGGCGTCGCCGGCGCGCTGGGCAAGGACGTCAACATGGGCGATGTCGTCGTTGCCACCGCCTTCCTGCAGCATGACCTCGACGCCTCGCCGCTCTTTCCGCGCTTCGAGGTGCCGCTGTATGGCCGCACGCTGTTCGACAGCGACGCGCAGCTCACCGCGCTGCTGTGCCGCGCGGCCGCAGATGCGGTGCGGGACCGCGCGCAGTTTCTGCCGCACGCCGATGCATTTCCTGCGGCCCGCATGCACTTGGGCCTCGTCGCCACCGGCGATGCGTTCATCAGCGAGGCCAGCGAATCGGCCGCGCTGCAGGTCACGCTGCGCGCCGCCGGTTTCGATGCGCTGGCCGTCGAGATGGAAGGCGCGGCGGTGGCGCAGGTCTGCCACGACTACGGCGTGCCGTTTGCCGCGGTGCGTACGATCTCGGACCGCGCGGACGACACCGCGCATGTGGATTTCCCGGCCTTCGTCGCCGACGTGGCCAGCCGCTATGCGCGCGTGATCGTCGAGCGGTTTCTTCTGGCGCTATCAAAACAGTAGCTTTTGACGCCCGCCGAAATTGGGCCAATGCCGTATTTGGTGGAAAAAATCGGCGTGTCCAGCTGCTCGGCAGCCCGGCTAGCCCTTGAGCCAGCCACGTCGCCGGAAGTACCACATCGGCACCACCGCACTGGCCACCATCAGGCCCAGCGCGTAGGGGTAGCCATAGGCCCATTCCAGCTCGGGTAAGTAGCCTTTGAAGTTCATTCCATAGACGCTGGCGATCAGCGTGGGCGGCAGCAGCGCGACACTGGCGACCGAAAAGATCTTGATGATCTTGTTCTGGTTGATGTTGATGAAACCGACCGTCGCGTCCATCAAAAAGTTGATCTTGTCGAACAGAAAGGCGGTGTGCGAGTCGAGCGAGTCGATGTCGCGCAAAATTTGCCGCGCGTCTTCAAACTGCTCGGCACTCAGCATCTTGCTGCGCATCATGAAGCTGAGCGCGCGGCGCGTATCCATCATGTTGCGGCGGATGCGGCCGTTCAGGTCTTCGTGGCGCGCAATGGCGCCCAGCACCGTGCTGGCCAGTGCGTCGGTCACGTCGCCAGACAGCACCTGGCTGCTGACTTTTTCCAGCTCGACGTAAATCCCTTCCAGCGTGTCGGCCGAATATTCGGCGTCGGCGTCAAACAGCTTTAGCAGCACTTCCTTTGCGTCTTCGATCAGCCCCGGCGCGCGGCGCGCGCGCATGCGCAGCAGCCGAAACACCGGCACGTCCTCGTCGTGAATCGAAAACAGCACGCCCTTGCTTTTGAGGTCGTCGTTGATCAGGTTGAGAATGAAAGCGACCCGGACCGTGCGCGGCTCGGTTTCGTCGGCAATCAGGAAGTCGGAGCGAATGTGCAATTCGCCGTTGTCTTCTTCGTAAAACCGGGCTGACTCCTCGATGTCCTCGTCCATCGCGTCTTCCGGAATCGACAAGCCGTAGTACTGCTTGATCCAGCGCTTTTCTTCGAGCGTCGGCGATTCGAGATCGACCCAGATCGGCTGAAACCTCGACAGTTCTTCGAGGGACTCGATTTCTTCCTGGAACAAGCGGCCGTTGGCCAGTGTGAAAATATTGAGCATGACGGACTGCCTCAAGGCCATTGGCCTGATTGTTTCGGGCGGTGCAAGTCCGGGGACCTGCGTTGCGAGGTGTATGGGCGCTTACGCTTTCAACCCCTCAAACAACCCTCTGCAAAGTTCCGGGCGGGCCCGGATGCACGTCGGTCTGCGGCATTAAAAGCTAGGCTCCTTGGCGACTGGGGCTGCTTTCCAAGGATTTCTCCGTCGTTTTTGACACTTTAATTATGGCATCGGAGCCACGCCGGCGCGTCGGGTTGTCGCGGCCGCGCGCCGGGCGTTTTCAGACCGTTGCATGATTTGCTGGAATTCAGGGTTGCAATTGCGGTGCTGGACGCGCATAGTGGATTTAAGAGAGTGCCTCGCGCCGCCAGACCTGCAAAGGCCGGGCGGGTTTTCAACCTGGATCCACAGCAGTGGATGCGTCCTTAACAGTAGGGAGTCTCCTTATGAATTTGACGATCAGCGGCCATCACCTCGAAGTCACCCCCGCCTTGCGCGGTTATGTGACCAGCAAACTAGACCGGATCAGCCGACATTTCGACCAGGTGGTGGACGTCAAAGTCCTGCTCACCATCGACAACATGAAGGAAAAAGAACTTCGCCAGCGGGCCGAATGCAATGTGCACGTCAAGGGCCGCGACATTTTTGCCGAGTCCTCCCATTCCGATTTGTACGCCGCCGTTGACGACTTGACCGACAAACTAGACCGCCAGGTCAGCCGCTACAAAACTCGCACCAAGGACCACCATCACGTCGCTGCGAAGCGCCAGGCCGAGGCCTGATTCGCCCACGCATCCGCCCGCTCCGCTGCACAGCGCGCTGACTGCGCGCCCACCGCCCGATAGCTGAGCCAAAAGCCGTTTGCACGAAACAAACGGCTTTTTTGTGTCCGCAGCCTGCCGCACCCTTGCAAAGTGCATAATTTGGCGACCCACCGACCGCCATGAATCGACTTTCGCAAATCCTTCCCCTTGGCCAAGTGATGGTCCAGGTTGAGGCCACCAGCAAAAAACGCGCTTTTGAAGAGGCCGGCTTGCTCTTTGAGAATCAGCGCGGCCTAAATCGCAGCCTTGTGACTGACAGCCTGTTCGCACGCGAGCGGCTGGGTTCGACCGGCCTTGGCCACGGTGTGGCGATTCCGCATGGCCGGATCAAGGGCCTGAAGTCGCCGATGGCGGCGATCTTTCTGTTGCAGGCGCCGATCGGTTTCGACGCGCCGGACGAACATCCGGTGGGCCTGTTGATCTTTTTGCTGGTGCCCGAAGCGGCTACGCAGAAACACCTCGAAATCCTGTCGGAAATCGCCGAGCTGCTGAGCGACAGCGCGCTGCGCGAAAAACTCAAGACCGCGACCACGGCGGCTGGCCTGCACGGCTTGGTCGAGGCCTGGCAATCGGTGCACGAGACCAGCAATTGACGGCGCCGGCCCGCTGCTCGCCGTCCGCCGGCGCAGCACTGCGCCGTGCCCTTCCGCGCGGTGCGGTTCCCAGGCGTGATCGCCTTTTCGATCTGACCCCATGAAGCCCACCGTTGTCAGCGCAGACGTTTTGTTCGAGGACCACCGGGCCACGCTCAAATGGCAATGGGTGGCCGGGCTGGGCGCGTCCGAGCGCCGGTTTGACGAAGTGGCGGTGCGCGCTGCACGGTCGGGCGCCGACCTCGTCGGTTACCTCAACTACATCCACCCGTATCGGGTGCAGATTCTCGGTGAGCGCGAGGTCGCGTACCTGACCAGCGAAAGCGCCGAAGACTGCACCCGCCGCGTGTCGCGCATCATGACGCTGGAGCCGCCAGTGCTGGTCGTGGCCGATGGGGTTGACGCACCCGACGCTTTGGTCGCCATGTGTGAGCGTGCGCAGTTGCCGATGTTTGCCACCCCCGAATCGGCGGCGTTCGTGATAGATGTGCTGCGCGCCTACCTTTCCAAGCATTTTGCCGACCGCACCTCGATGCACGGCGTTTTCATGGACATCCTGAGCCTGGGCGTGATGATTACCGGCGAATCCGGCCTGGGCAAAAGCGAGTTGGGGCTGGAGCTGATTTCACGCGGCCACGGGCTGGTGGCCGACGATGCGGTCGATCTGTACCGCATCAACCAGACCACGATAGAAGGGCGCTGCCCTGACCTGCTGCAAAACCTGCTTGAAGTGCGCGGCATCGGCCTGCTCGACATAAAGGCCATCTTTGGCGAGATCGCGGTGCGCCGGAAAATGCGGCTGAAGCTGATCGTTCACCTGGTGCGCCGCGAAACTCTGGAGCGCGACTACGAGCGCATTCCCTACGAGCCGCTGACGCAGGATGTGATCGGTGTGCCGGTGCGCAAGGTCATCATCCAGGTTGAGGCCGGCCGCAACATCGCGGTGCTGGTCGAGGCGGCGGTGCGCAACGCGATTTTGCAATTGCGCGGCATCAACACCTATGAAGAGTTCGTTGAGCGCCACCGCAAGGCGATGGAGCGCGACGACTGAGATTGTGGTGGTGGTGGCGCGTTAAGGCCGGTGCAGCGGTGGCGCCATGCCCGAATTGGGGCGATTCGGGCAGGGCTGTTTGGTGCAGTGGGCGTATAGCGAAAGCGAATGGTCGGCAAGCTCAAAGCCTTTCACCAAAGCCACCGCCTGCTGGCGCTTTTCGATTTCGGCGTCGTAAAACTCTTCGACCTTGCCGCAGTCCAGGCACACCAGGTGGTCGTGATGCTGGCCTTCGTTGAGTTCATAGACCGCTTTACCCGACTCGAAGTTGCTCCGGTTCAGCAGGCCGGCCTGCTCAAACTGCGCTAGCACCCGGTACACGGTGGCCAGGCCGATGTCGGCGCGCTCTTCAAGCAGCACCCGAAACACGTCTTCGGCGCTCATGTGGCGCTGCCGCGCATTCTGAAAAAGCTGCAGGATCTTCAGGCGCGGCAAGGTGGCCTTCAGGCCGGTGTTTTTGAGTTCGTCGATGTTGGTCATTTGGAAGGTCCGGCCGGCGCAGCGCGCACTGTTTGGCCGTTGCCGCGCAGGGCCGGCGCAGGGTGCGGCGGGCTTGCCGCAGACCCCTGCCGGTACAATGAAAGATCATATCCCTACCCCTTATTTCATGCCCGCAAAATACCGTTCCAGCCCCCGCGTCCTGGTCGCAGGGCTCGTTCTTTTTACCGGCGTCGGGCTCGCTGGTTGCAGCAGCACCCGCGACCCCCTCAGCGGAAAAACCAGCGAAAGCCGGCTGAACCCGGCCAACTGGATAACGCCCTACCGCATCGACGTCATCCAAGGCAACTTCGTCTCCAGTGAGCAGGTCGGGCAATTGCGGCCCGGCATGATCCGCGACCAGGTCAAGGCAATCCTGGGTACACCGTTGTTGGTCAGCCTGTTTCATGCTGACCGCTGGGATTACGTGTTCACGTTGCGCCGTCAGGGCGTGCCGTCGCAGTCCTATCGTTACACCGTCTATTTCAAGGGCGACCAGCTCGAACGTTTCGAGGGCGACCCGATGCCGAGCGAAACCGAGTTCATCGCCCAGCTCGATACCCGGCGCGAACTCGGCAAGGTTCCGGTGCTGCAGGCCACTGAAGAGCAATTACAGGCCGCAGAGAAAGAGTCTGCGTCCCGCGCTGCCGCTGCAAGCGCGCGCGCCGGGTCGAAGCCCGCAGCCGCCAGCCAGCCCGCGACGGAACCCGCTGGCGCCTATCCGCCACTCGAAAGCCCGCGTTAGTGAGCGCGCCCCACACCGAGGCCGCCGCCGCTGCGCGGCCTCACCGTATCGCTGTTGCCGGTGCCAGCGGCCGCATGGGCCAGATGCTGGTCGAGGCGGTTGCCGCCAGTGGCGATTGCCAGCTCGCTGGCGCGCTAGACATCGCCGGCAGCCCGGCCATTGGCAGCGACGCGATGGCTTTTGCCGGCCGTCAGAGCGGCATCGTCATCGAAGCCGATCTGCAACAGGGCCTGAAAAACGCCGGCGTGCTGATCGACTTCACCCGGCCCGAGGGAACGCTGGCGCACCTGGCCGCCTGCCGGGCACTCGGCGTCAAGCTGGTGATCGGTACCACCGGCTTCTCAAGCGCGCAAAAGCGCGAGATCGAGGCGGCCGCCAGCGACATCGCCATCGTGATGGCGCCCAACATGAGCGTCGGCGTCAACGTCACGCTCAAGTTGCTTGAGCTGGCCGCAAAGGCGTTGGCCACCGGCTACGACATTGAGATCATCGAGGCGCACCATCGCCACAAGGTCGATGCGCCGTCGGGCACCGCGCTGAAGATGGGCGAGGTGATTGCCGACGCGCTGGGGCGCGACCTCAAAGAATGCGCGGTGTACGCCCGCGAAGGCGTGACCGGCGAGCGCGACCCGTCGAGCATCGGCTTTGCGACGATTCGCGGCGGCGACATCGTCGGCGACCACACGGTGTTGTTCGCGGGCACCGGCGAGCGCATCGAGATCAGCCACAAGTCCTCAAGCCGCGCCACCTACGCCCAGGGCAGCCTGCGCGCCGCCCGCTTCCTGCACGGCCAGTCATGCGGGCTGTTCGACATGGCCGACGTACTGGGCTTGAAGTGAGCGTGGGCGGCCGCGCGCAGCACGGCGTGCGACCCACCCGAGCCGCGTGGATAGCGTGAAGACCCGGTCTGCCAGCGCCGTGCAGAGGGTGGCCCGGTGAGCCTGTTTGGGCTGATGACGCAGGGCGGCCTGGTCAGCCAGGGCGTGGCGCTGCTGTTGCTGGCGATGTCGGTGGCCAGCTGGGTCGTCATCGTCTGGAAAGCCTGGTTGCTGCAGCGCGCTACCGGCGACGTGGCGCGCAGCACGGCGGCGTTCTGGCAAGCCGCCTCGCTGGAGCAGGCGCACCAGCGCGTGGCGGCCTTTGACCGCGAGCAACTGGTGCTGCAACTGATGGTCGCCGCAACCAATTTGCCGCAGGGCGCGACGCTGGCGTCGCAGGGCGACCGCTCGCAGCAGCTGACGCGGGTTTTGCGCGATGCGCTGCACGCCGGGCTCAACCGGCTGCAGTTCGGCCAGGTGCTGCTGGCCACGGTCGGCTCGACGGCGCCTTTTGTCGGCCTGCTCGGCACCGTCTGGGGCATCTACCACGCGCTGGTCGGCATGGCAGGCGCGGGGCAGATCACCATCGACAAGGTGTCCGGGCCGGTCGGCGAGGCGCTGATCATGACGGCTGCCGGGCTGGCGGTGGCGATTCCGGCTGTGCTGGCCTACAACGTGTTCGGCCGGGCTATCGGGCGTATCGAGGCCGATCTCGAAGGCTTTGCGCGGGACTTGCGGGAGCTGTTTTCACATCTGAGGCAGAACGGATCACCGTGAGCGACGCTGGCATTCTTTTTAAGCAGAGCCCTCACCCCAGCCCACTCCCAGAGAAAGGCGGAGTAACAACGTGGACTCTGCCATTCCAGCAGGAGCCGCGGAACCGGCTTAGCCGGGCCGCAGGCGCAGCGGCCCCCTTGGGGGGCAGGGAGCGACACGCAGTGCGCGACCGTGGGGGCCTATGAGTTTCGGCCGACTCGAACGCACGCAGGGCCCGCAGCCGATGAGCGAGATCAACGTCACGCCGCTGGTCGATGTGATGCTGGTGCTGGTGGTGATTTTCATCATCACCGCGCCGCTGCTGGCGAGTTCGATCAAGCTTGACCTTCCGCGCACCGAGGCTGCCCAGACCGGCGAGCTGCCGAAATTCGTCCGCGTGGTGATCGACCCAGCCGCGCAGATTTTTTTGAACGACCAAAAAACTGACTTGGCAGCCCTCGCCACCAGCCTGGCGCAAGCCACCAGCGCCGACCCCGACACCGAGCTGCAACTGCGCGCCGACCAGGCCGTGCCTTATGGCCGCGTCGTCGAGGTGCTGGGCGTGGCGCAAAAAGCCGGCCTGCGGCGTATCGGCTTTGTCGCCGAGCCACTCAAACCTTCAAACTGAAGCGCGCGTTGCTTGCGCCCCGGTCGGCGCAGCCCCCGACCCGCTTGCGTCGCTCCTGCGACCGCCCCAGCCGCTACTATTTTTGTAGCTACAAACGCCGGTATTGATTGGCAAAAAGCCTGAAATCTCTTAAATTTATCAGCCTTTAGAATAGCCTCATGCAAGAACCATACGACCACCAGGCCGTCGAGAAATCCGCTCAAGCCGACTGGAATGCGAGCGACGCCTACCGCGTCGTCGAAGCGGCGCGCAACCCGCAAGGCCAGCTCAAACCCAAGTACTACGCCTGCTCGATGCTGCCTTACCCGAGCGGCAAGCTGCACATGGGCCATGTGCGCAACTACACCATCAACGACATGCTGGCGCGCCATTTGCGCATGAAGGGCTACAACGTCCTGATG
>JAJAYS010000249.1 GCA_026786065.1 Polaromonas sp. | reverse complement strand
GGTCAGCAGATCGCACGTCGGCTGGTCGCTGGCGTCGTCGGCCTTCTGGAAGACCTCGCGGCGGTGCGCGCCACCGTCTCGTGACCGTCGACGAGCAGGCGGATCATGTCGGTCGCCTTGGGCACGCCGTCCTCCTCCTTGATGGCCGACAGCTCGGAGAACTGCTTGTAGGTGCCGGGCGCGACGTGGCCGAGGGCGCGGATGCGCTTGGCGATCAGATCGATGGCGAGCCACAGCTCGTTGTATTGGACCTCGAACATGAGGTGCAGGGTCTGGAACATCGGTCCGGTGACGTTCCAGTGGAAATTGTGGGTGGTGAGGTAGAGCGTGTAGGTGTCGGCCAGCAAGCGGCTCAGGCCGTCGGCAATCGCCTTGCGGTCTTTCTCGCCGATGCCGATGTCGATGGCCACGCGGCTTGCCGGCCCCAAGGGGGTTGTTTTTTTGTTTGATTTGGACATGAGAACCTTTTCTGATTGCTGGTTGGAGAGGCGGTCACTTTACAAAAAATGTTTGCCGGCTGTCGGCTGTCGGCTGTCGGCTGCCGGCTGACGGCGGGCCAGGCAGGCCGGCAATGCTGGCGGGCCTGCATGTCCGGCCGGGCCAGCGTAACGCTCAGGACAGCCGCGTCACACCCGGCAGTTCGCAGGCGTAGATGGCGTTGCGCAGTGCCGCGATGGCTTCGTAGCGGGTAAAGCTGCGGCGCCAGGCCAGCACGACGCGCCGGCTCGGTATGTGGCCATGAAACGGCAGATAGGTGATCAGCGACCCGTCGCCCGGGCGCTCTGCCCTGGCGCGCGGCGCTTTCTTTCCGGCCGGCGTGGCTCTGGGCATCTCGTCCTTCGGCACGCCGAGCCGGGGCACCAGCGTGATGCCCATGCCAGCGGCCACCATGTGCTTGATGGTCTCCAGCGACGAGCCCTCAAAGTTGCGGCGGATACCGTCCGAATCGCTGGAAAAACGCGCGAACTCCGGGCAGACCTCCAGCACATGGTCGCGAAAGCAGTGGCCGTTGCCGAGCAGCAGCAGGGTTTCTTTCTTGATCTCGTCGGCGCTGACGCTGGCCCGGCCAGCCAGCGCGTGGGCGCGCGGCACCGCCGCCATGAAGGGCTCGTCGTAGAGCGGCGCAATGGCAAGGTTGGTGTCCGGGAAAGGCTCGGCCAGGATGGCGCAATCGATGTCGCCGTTGCGCAGCGATTCGAGCAGCGAGACGGTGAAGTTCTCCTGCAGCATCAGCGGCATCTGCGGCGTGTAGACGATCGCCTGGCGCACCAGATCGGGCAGCAGGTAAGGGCCGATGGTGTAGATCACGCCGAGCCGCAAGGCACCGGCCACCGGGTCTTTGCCGCGCCGGGCCATCTCGCGGATCGCATCGGCCTGCTCCAGCACGCTCTGCGCCTGCCGGACGATTTCAACGCCCAGCGGCGTCACGGTGATCTCGCTGGCATTGCGCTCGAACAGCTTGACCTGCAGCTCTTCCTCCAGCTTCTTGATCGCCACACTCAGCGTCGGCTGCGACACATGGCAGGCATCCGCAGCTTTGCCGAAATGCTTTTCGCGGGCAACCGCAACGACGTACTTCAGCTCGGTGAGGGTCATGGCCCGATTGTGCTGTGTTCAGGCCCCGGTGTGGCCGGCGGTGGCGACCAGAATGAACCGCCAGAAAACCCCGCTACAGCCTAAAATTTAAAGCGAATCGGGCTGAAACCCTCTAAATATGGGCGTTAACAGCTCCTGAAACTGTAGCGACTGCGGGGCCTGGTCGGGCCGGTCGACGCACAGCGGGCCGGCCTTCACTCGACTTGTTACTCGATCTTTTTGTCTTCTCTTTTCGCGTCCGCCATCGCTTCGGGCTCCAGCTCTTCAGCGGCGCGGTTCAACGCAATAAAGGCGCCCCAGCCAGCCAGCAGCAGCGCCACCGCCACCAGCAGGCTGGCCGCATAGGGCAGTTGCGCCAGGTCTTCATGCTGCGCCTTGAAGGCCGCAACCAGCCCCTCGACCGCCAGGGCCACGACAATCACCACCAGAAAGCGCGACAGATAGCGGCGCACGCGGGTTGGCGCGCTGACCTGCACCTCGCGGATGATTTCTTCTTCAACGATGGTTTGCGCAATCTGCAGCGCGACCACCGAAATGGCGATCAAGCCTATCGTCTCGATGATGCCTTTGGCTGCCTCGAGGCCGAAGCCGCTGGCGATGGCGTGCCAGCCGAGCTTTGCGGCAATCGCCAGCAGGCCGAGCGCCGCCAGCACGAGCAGCCGGGCCATCACGCCATGCAGCGCAGAAAAGAATTTGGTCATTAGTTTCACACTGGAAATTGTAGCAGCGCCCGCCGCTGCGCGTGCAGTGCAAGCGGGCGTGGCTGAAACCACAGCGCCGGGCCGGGCCGGGCCGCGTGTTGCGTCAGCGGCGCCAGCGCGGGCACCGCTCAGGCTTTCAAAAACTCCGCTTTCAAGCCCAGCCAGCGCGCAATGTGGCGCTGCGCCAGCTCGGCATGCCGGTCAAGCATCGCCGGGGCCACGGCACGGGCCCAGGCCAGCAGGTCGGCGTCGGTCGTCAGGTCGGCAAAGCGCAGCAGCGGCGCGCCGGACTGGCGTGCGCCCAAAAATTCGCCCGGCCCGCGAATCTCCAGATCGCGCCGCGCAATCTCGAAGCCGTCGCTGGTTTCGGCCATCGCCTTCAGCCGCGCCCGCGCGGTCTGCCCCAGACGCGGCGCGTCGCCGGTCGAATACAGCAACACGCAGGCCGATGCGGCGGCACCCCGGCCGACCCGGCCGCGCAGCTGGTGCAGCTGCGACAGGCCGAAGCGCTCGGCATGCTCGATCACCATCAAAGACGCATTGGGCACATCGACGCCGACCTCGATGACGGTGGTGCTCACCAGCACGCCCATCTGCCCACCGACGAACTGCGCCATCACGGCGCGCTTCTCGGGCAGCGGCAGGCGCGAATGCAGCAGCCCGACGCGCACGCCGGGCAGCGCCTCGCCGAGCGCGGCATGCGTTTGCGTGGCGTTGACCAGATCGATGGCTTCGCTCTCTTCGATCAGGGGGCAGACCCAGTAAATCTGCCGACCTTCGGCGAGCTGCGTCCGGATGCGTGCAACGACCTCGTCACGCCGGCTGTCGTTAACGAGCTTGGTGACGACCGGCGTGCGGCCCGGCGGCAGCTCGTCGAGCGTTGACACGTCGAGGTCGGCGTAGTAGCTCATCGCCAGCGTGCGCGGAATCGGCGTCGCGGTCATCATCAAGAGATGCGGCTCCAGCCCGGCTCCAGGCTCGCCTCGCATGGCCGGCTCGCCGTTTTGAGGGTCGCCAATCTGCAGCCCGTCGGCGTCGGTGTCGCGTTGCCGCTGGCCCAGCGCAGACGGCACTTCGAGCCAGGTGGTTTTAGTGCGCAGCGCGAGGCGCTGGACGACGCCGAAACGGTGCTGCTCGTCGATGATGGCGAGCGCCAGATTGGCGAACACCACCTTGCTTTGAATCACCGCATGGGTGCCAACCACCAGGGCGGCCGCGCCGCTGGCGATCAGCGCCAGCGCTTCGCGTCGCTCTTTGACTTTCTGGCTGCCGGTCAGCCAGGCCGTCGTGATGCCCAGCGGCTCCAGCCAATCGACCATTTTGCGAAAGTGCTGCTCGGCCAGAATCTCGGTCGGCGCCATCAGCGCGCACTGCCAGCCGGCGTCGATGCAGCGCGCCGCCGCGAGCGCGGCCACCACGGTTTTGCCCGAGCCGACATCGCCCTGCAGCAGTCGGTGCATCGGCAGGTTCTTGCGCAGGTCGGCGGCTATCTCCAGCCCAACGCGTTGCTGCGCCGTCGTCAGCGCAAACGGCAGGCGTTCCAACAGTTGGGCATGCAGCGTGCAGTGCGGCCCGCGCATTTCGCTGGCGGCCAGCGGCGGCGCACGCATCGCCGCCCGCTCGCGGCGCGCCTGCAGTTGCGACAGTTGCTGGGCCAGCAGCTCCTCGGCCTTCAGGCGTTGCCAGGCCGGATGGCTGCGGTCTTCGAACACGGCCAGCGCGGCGTTGTTCGCCGGCTGGTGTAGGTAGCGCAACGCCTGGCGCAGGTTCCACACCGGCGCAATGGCAGCGTCGGCGAGCAGCTCTGGCGCCAGGGTTTCGCTCAGGTCGGCACGCTCCAGCCCGCCAAGCACCGCCTTGCGCAAATAGCCCTGCGGCAGGCCGGCGACGGTCGAATAAACCGGGGTCAGCGCAGTGTGCAGCGGGCCACCGGCCAGCTTGAAACTGGGGTGGACCATCTCGCGCTGCATGAAGCCGCCGCGCAGCTCGCCGCGCACCCGCACCCGCGCGCCGACGCTTAAGGTTTTCTGGTGCGACGGATAAAAGTTCAGGAAGCGCAGCACGCAGGTGGCGCTGGCATCGTCGATCACCACGCGCAGCTGGCGCCGGCCACCGAACGAGATTTCACTGTGGGTCACCTGCCCTTCGACCTGCACCGTCTCGCCATCGCGCGCATCGGCCAGAGGCACGATGCGGGTCTCGTCTTCATAGCGCAGCGGCAGATGCAGGGCCAGATCGATGTCGCGCGTGAGCCCAAGCTTGCGCAGGGCTTTCTCAGGGCCGCTCAAGGGCTTGATTGGCGGTTTGGCGGGCGGAGTTGTCAAACGCCGATTTTGCCCGCTGCGACCGGCTTGTGAAATTGCTGCTGTTGGGTTCATCGGCACGTAATCGTCATCTCTGGCTTATTCCCCTACGCTTTGTCCGATGCTGACTCCATGCTCAGCAAGACCACTTGGCTGCTACCAGGGTAGTCGTGCTTTAAAACGGTACCAATCGCCGCGACAAATGCTCGCCGGGCAACAGTTTCACGGCGCCCTCAGAGACAAAACCGGGCGCTCCCTGTCAGCCGCATAAGCCAGTGCGGCAAGAAGATCTTCGGCGCTTAGCTCGGGGGAAATCGTCCTGTATTTCCTGTCAGGTCATCCCGGTCGACAACATGCATAGAACGTCGTGCACCGTGATGCGCAGTCCGCGTACACAGGGCTTGCCACCACGCTTGCGGGGTTCAGGCGTGAAGCTGTTCCTATCGAACTCCATAGTGATTTGCAGAAATTAATAGTGCATTACCAATACAGTAGGACGATTGCAACTTGCGGCTGGGTGGCCACCCCGACCAGGCAGGATTTGCATCCTCATGTGGCCCGCGCTGAGGGGCCAACGCTGGCGACGCCGTTTGTGCCCGAGGGTCGGCGAAGCGGATGCCTGAGTCAATCGAGGTTCTGCAAAGCGCGGTGTTCAGGCGGTCTAACAGGCGTCTGCATTCAAATCAACAAGCCGATGTGGACGACGCCGTGGCCCAAATTGTTCGGGACGCCACGACTGGAGAGGCCAAGGAGGGTTATTTGGCAGGCATCTTTGTACACAAGTTCAGGTGCAATGGTCAGTTGACTCGCTTGGCCTATGAATTCGACCGAGCCAACCGGTTGTTGTTGGTACTCGGGTCGCATGAGAATTTCTACCGTGACCTGAAGCGATGAGGCGAATGGCGCACGGCGGCTAAATCACAGCCACTTGCACATATTTTTCAGTAGCGTCCAGCGCCATTCACGCGTATTTACGCAAATTAGGGCTGTAGTCCACGCTTCATATGCTTAGACAGCTACAAAAACAATAGCGTTTCAATACCTCAGCTGAGTCGCAAAAGTCCGGGGCAAGATCACCCGCTGCTGCATCGCTTCGTCCTGGAGCACCAATTTACCCCCGGTCACCAAAACCAGATCACCACGGCTGGCGAGCAAATCCCAGAGAAGTTGATCGCCCGCGTCCGGGACCGGGGATGTCGCCGCGCTCCTGAGCGGCGTCAGCACGACGGCGTGCCGGGCAATATC
>JAJAYS010000248.1 GCA_026786065.1 Polaromonas sp. | reverse complement strand
GCCCCGCTATTGGCAATAAAAACCAACGCAGCGGTGCGCCCGAGCCCGGCTCATCACAGACCGCAGGGAGTCATGCAGAAGATTTCTTAGGGAGAACAACATGAAACCGCTCAAGCTCTGCGCAACGGTCACGGCGGCCTGGGCGCTCGCACTCGCAGCACCGGTAGCTGCGCAATCCGTCACCGCGCCAGCCGCGGCTGCCCGATCCGAGGCTGCGCAACAGCCGCCCGCATCCCGTTCGCCAGCCGCTGCGGTCGCCGCCGGATTCGACACCCCGGTCGCCAACGCGGACCTGGCAGGCTACCGGGGCGGCATGGCGGTCGTCCACAGCGACATGCAACTGGATGGCACGACGGCCGGCAACACCGCCCTCAACGTCGCGACCGGGACCAACGCGATCAGCGCCGGCGCGTTCGCCAACATGAGCGGTTTGCCCATCGTGATCCAGAACTCGGGCGCCAACGTGCTGATCCAGAACGCGGTGATTCTGAATCTGCAGATAAATTGAGCGGAGAGCCACATGCGCTGCCCGACCTTTCTCGTTACGCTGGCCGGCATGCTGGTCGCCAGCACCGCCGCGGCACAACCGGCCCGGCTGCCGGCCGTCGGCGGCGATGTGCTGATCCCGCTGACGAGCGTGCGCCAGGCCAGACTGGCCGGTACGCTGCTGCAGCAGTACGACTTCAGTTGCGGTTCGGCCGCAGTCGCCACGCTGTTGACCCACCATTACGGCCATCCGGTGAACGAGGCGACCGTTTTCGAACACATGTTCTTGCATGGCGACCAGCAAAAAATCCGGACCGAGGGCTTTTCGCTGCTCGACATGAAGCGTTTTTTGAAGGCGCACGGCTTCGAGGCGGACGGTTTTGAGCAGCCGCTTGAGAAACTGCTTGAAGCCGGCGTGCCCGCGATCGTGCTGATCAACGAGAACGGCTACCAGCACTTCGTCGTGGTGAAGGGCTTGCGCGGCGACCGCGTGCTGATCGGCGACCCGGCCAAAGGGACCCGCGCCCTGCCGCGCCAGCGCTTCATCGAGAGCTGGAGCAGCGGTCTGCTGTTCGTCGTGCACAACCACATGGAGGCCGCGCGTTTCAACCTGGCCAGCGACTGGCGCGCGACACCGCAGGCCCCCCTGACCACGGGTGTCAACCAGGGCAGCCTGCCGGGGACGACGCTGCCCAAGCACGGGCCGGGAGGCTTCTGATGAAACCGCTCACCCTAAAACACACGGCGCGCAGGCCGCGCCTGCCGATCGCCGGGCTGGGCGCCGCCGGCCTGAGCGCCTTGCTGCTGGCCGGCGTCTGTCAGGCGCAGAGCGCGCACAAGCCGCCCGGGCCCGCCAGCCCGGCGCCCGGCGAGTCGGTCTGGCTGGCGGCCAGCGACCGCACGCTGGACCAGATGCGCGGCGGCTTCGATCTGGGCTCCGGGCTGGTCGTGTCGTTCGGCATCGAGCGTTCGGTGTCGATCAACGGCAGGTTGATTACCTCGACGTCGTTGCAGATCGGCGGTCTCACGGGGCTCACGTCGCCCCAGGCTGCTGCGCTGCAACAGCAGCTCGCCACGCAGACGCTGCTCGTCAAAAACGGCCAGGGCAACACCGTGGAATCCGGTGCGGTCAGCGTGCCGTTCGCCACCTACATCCAGAACAGCCTGAACAACCAGACCCTCAGCAGCCGGACCGTGATCGACGCCACCAGCAACAGCATGGGCATAGTCAGGGGACTTAACCTGCAGGCCACGATCAACGAGGCCATCGCGCAGGCCATTGGAACCCGTTAGTCTGGCGCGCCAGGCAGACGGCTGCCACAGGATTTTTCAGTATGTTTTTGCCATTTTAGCCAATGAATACGGGCGCATAATGCTCCGTTTTTGATAGCGTCTCCAGCCGACTCTGAGCCTCCTCGCCAGCCGCGCCTTTTAGGCCACCAGCGCCAGCGCCGCGTAGTCGCCGACCCGCTGCTGCAAGCCGGCCGGCAGCAGGCGGCAGCCCTGGGTCAGCGCGCTCAGCTTGCCGTCGATCTGCGCTTGCAGCTTTGGCAGCAGCAGATCACGGTGGTGCCAGAACACGCTGCCACCCAGGCTGATGGCCTGCAGGTCAAGCGTGACGATCAGGTTGTACAGCGCCCGGCCCATTACCCGGCACAGCGCATCGACCTGCACCAGCGCCTGCACGTCGCCTGCGCGCGCTGCGGTCATCAGCGTTGCCGCGTCCGCATGCGGCGACGCGGCAAACCGCCGGGCGATGGCATTGCCAGAAACCAGGCCTTCCAGATCGCCGACGTTGCCGCAGCCGCACAGCGCGTCGTCGTTGTCGCTGACGAAGGTGTGGCCGGCATGCCCGGCGTTGCCGTTTTTGCCGCGCAGCACCCGGCCATCCACGCACAGGCCCATGCCGATGCCGGTGCTCCAGGTGACGTAGGCGCAGTCGGTGAAACCCTGCAGCGCGCCCCAGCGGCGCTCGGCCTGCAGAGCGGCCACGCCGTCGTTTTCGATCACCACATTGGGCAAAGCAGCGCGCAGCGGCGCTTCCAGCTGCGCCGTCAGCCAGTCGTTGGGCAGGCCGCGCGCCGGACCGGCCAGGCCGCCGCAGATGTTGGGCGCGGCGAGCTCGATCAGGCCGTGATGCATCGCGAAAGGCCCGCAGGACGACACACCGACCGCATCCAGATCGGCCACACTGTGCCCGGCCGCCGCGCAGCTTTGCGTCACCAGCCGGATGATCTGCCGGGCCAGCGCATCGTTGTCGCCGGTTTTGGCGGTCGGCTCGCTAAGGTGGCCATGCAGGCCGGTCGCGTCGGCCAGGCTGACGGCGACCTTGGTACCACCGACATCGACGCAGGCCTTCAGACCCTCAATCGATGCGAAGACGTCCGGGTTCATGCTTGTGTCAGACCAGCTGGCTGATGACGCTGGCAATCAGGCTCAGCAACACGGTAGTGGCCAGCGGCAGATTCCATTCGCGGCCAAAGAGAGCGAAGTGCAGGTCGCCCAGCAACTTCCCGAAACCGAGCTTGCGCAGCGCGGGCGTCAGCCAGCCGATGAATATCAAGGCCAGAAAAATGACGATGAACCAGCGGATCATGCGGGCAGTTTATCGCCGTCATGGCAAAACACGAGCTTCCTCGGCCCCGGCTGACCGGCCGGTCTGCAACGCGCCGCGATGAAAACGCACGGCCCGCGCAGCCGCGGCTGCACTGGCGCCAGCGCTGCGCCGCTTCAAGCGGTGCGACCTGTCGCCCTGCGCAAAACCTACAGGTTCCCAGAGCGCATCCCCTGGCGCCGCCGCCGCAAAGCCGATCACCTTGAACAGCTCGCCCATCTCGTGTTCGTTGACGAGTTTTTGCACCATTGCGCGCTCGGCCAGGCTGGCTGCATCCGCGCCGCTTGGGCCATCGAGCAGACCGCAGTTGAGCAAAAATCTTCCCTGGCCGGCGTAGCCCAAAACCGTCAGACCGGCTTCCTGCCCGGCCAGTGCAATGCCGGTGAAGTTGACGTGGGCCGTGATGTCCTTGCTGCCGACATCGATCAACGGATCGGCATCGACCCGGTGGGAGCGGTGGCACATCACGGTGCCCATGCTGCGCTGCGGGTGGTAGTACTCCTGCTCCGGAAAGCCGTAGTCGATGAAGAAGGCCGCGCCGCGCACCAGTCGGTCGGCCAGGGTGCGGATGAAGGCTTCAGCTTGGGGATGAATTTCGGTGAGGTAATCGTGGCTGCCTTCGATCTCGACGGGCGGGCGCAGCGTGGTGGGGCGGTCGGCGAAGGTTAGCGTCAGGGCGTTGGGCGGCGCGTTGGGG
>JAJAYS010000247.1 GCA_026786065.1 Polaromonas sp. | reverse complement strand
GCCTCAACCCGACTCCATGCAAGCCAGACAAACCCTGCGCGCTCAGGTGGCCATCGTCGGCGGCGGACCGGCCGGGCACCTGCTCGGGCAACTGCTGTTCAAAGCCGGCGTCGACGCGGTAATCATCGAGCAGCGCAGTCAGGAATACGTGCTGAGCCGCATCCGGGCCGGAGTGCTGGAGCAAGGCACCAGCGACCTGCTCGACGAAATCGGCGTCGGCACGCGCATGCATGCCGAGGGTCTGGTGCATGGCGGGTTTGCGCTTGGCTTCAACGGCGGCAGCCACCGCATCGACCTGCAGCGGCTGACGGGCGGCAAGCACGTCATGGTGTACGGCCAGACCGAAGTCACACGCGACCTGATGGAGGCGCGCAGCGCCGCCGGCTTGCCAACCGTGTATGAGGCCGAACACGTCAGCCTGCACGACTTCGACGGCGAGCGGCCGACCGTACGCTATCAGCAGCACGGCGTCACCCACACCGTGCAGTGCGATTTCATTGCGGGCTGCGACGGCTTTCACGGAGTGAGCCGCGCCAGTGTGCCGGCCGCATCGATCCAGATCTTCGAGCGCATCTACCCTTTCGGCTGGCTCGGCGTGCTGTCAGACACCCCGCCGGTCTCGCACGAACTGGTGTATGCCAACCATGCGCGCGGCTTTGCGCTGTGCAGCATGCGCAGTCCGACGCGCAGCCGCTACTACCTGCAATGCGCGCTGGGCGACCGCGCTGAAAACTGGAGCGACGACGCTTTCTGGGACGAACTACGCCGCCGGCTTTCGCCCCCCGCTGGCCCAAGCGCTGGTCACCGGGCCGTCGATTGAAAAAAGCATCGCACCGCTGCGCAGCTTTGTTGCCGAGCCGATGCGCTTCGGCCGGCTTTTTCTGGCGGGCGACGCCGCGCACATCGTGCCGCCCACCGGCGCCAAAGGCCTGAATCTCGCCGCCAGCGACGTGCGCCATCTGGCGCAGGCGCTTGCCGATTTTTATCGCGGCAACCACGCTGGCATCGACGGCTACTCGGCCACCTGCCTGCGCCGGGTCTGGAAAGCCGTGCGCTTTTCCTGGTGGTTCACCTCGCTGATGCACAAGTTTCCCGACACCGGCGCCTTCGGCCAGAAGATTCAGGAAGCCGAACTCGACTATTTGGTGAACTCGCAGGCCGCCTCCGCCTCGCTGGCAGAAAACTACGTGGGTTTGCCGCTCCACGGACCGACTGCCTGACTCCGGCAGCGGTGTAGTCGCTACTATTTAAATAGCTGCTAACGCCCGTACTTAAAGGGCTAAAGCCCTAAAATTCTTAAATTTCTGGGCTTTCAGGCTCCCTGCACGCCGGGAGGGCCGACACCAACGGCGTCTCAAAAAAGCCCTTGCAGCGGCGCCGCGCGTGCAGTCAGGCCAGGCAAGCCGCTGTATAGCCCGCTTCGGCCTGCGGTGGGCCAACGTTTCAAGGGCGATGCACCCAAGGCAAGCGCGTATAAAGCCTTGCCATGACGCCCCGAAATCAACCCATCTCGACAGCCAAAACCCGCAGTCCCAAATCCCTCAAGGGCCTGCGCATTTTGAGCCTTGCACTCAACCTGCCCGGCCCGGCCGCTCTGATGCGCTGCCGCGAGCTGGGCGCCAGTTGCAAAAAAATCGAACCCTTGAGGCCCGGCAGCGCGACCACCGGCAGCGCGACCACCGGCAACAGCAGCAACACCGGCAACACCGGCATCACAGGCGACCCGATGAGCGCCTACAGCCCGAAGGCCTATGCCGTCTTGCACCAGGGCATTCGCGTCATCACCGCCAATCTCAAGCTCGACGCCGGCCAGCGTGCGCTGCAGCGCGAACTGGCGCGCAGCGATGTGCTGCTGACCTCGTTCCGGCCGACGGCGCTGACCAGATTCGGGCTCGACTGGAAAACCCTGCACCGCAGCTACCCCGGGCTCAGCCAAGTCGCCATCGTCGGCGGCCCGGGAGCACTGGCCGAGCAGCCCGGCCACGACCTCACCTACCTCGCCGAAAACGACCTGATCACCGGACTGGATGTTCCCGCCACGCTGTACGCGGACATGGGCGGCGCGCTGATGGCGGTGCAGGCAGTTTTGCAGGCCGCCCTGCACCAGCGCGCCAGCGGCAAGGGTGTGTACCTCGAAGTGCCGCTTTCAAGCGCTGCCGCCTGGCTGGCGCTGCCGCGCAGTTGGGGCCTGACCACGCCCGGCGCCGCAGTCGGCGGTGGCCATGCCGGCTACCGGGTTTATGCCTGCCAGGACGGCCGGGTGGCGGTGGCGGCGCTGGAGCCGCACTTTGCGGCGCGTTTGTGCGTTTCGGCCGACACGCCAGGGGCCAGCATGCACACCCCTGCCACCCACGACGCGATTGCCCGCTTCTTCCGTTCGCAAACGCGCAAGCAGCTCGACCAGCTCGCCGCCGACCAGGACATTCCATTGCAGACGCTCGCAGCTTGACATCGAGCCGGGCCACTGCGGACTAACAACTTATCCGCTCCGCCTGCGAATGCGCAAGAAAATGATCGCGAGGCACTGGAGCGTTGGCGCAGCCTTTTACAGCCGGGAACTGCGGCTCGACGCGACCAGCCCCGGTTCGTCGCATACCATCGGTCGCACTATTCCCGGTCCACACCGGTCTATTCGACCCGCCGGCTTTCTTCACCGGACCGCACCTTCCGCCGCCGGCGCCGGCATGCCCCTTTGAAACGCTTTCAGCATGAAAAAATCAGGAACCATCGTCCGGTTTGACCTGACTCGCGGTTTCGGCTTTATACGCAGCCCAGCGTCCAGCGCCGACACTTTTTTTCACCTGCGCGACTGGCGCGATGCGCTTGCGCCGCGCACGGGCCTGGACGTGGCATTCGACGAGATTCATGTCGGCGGCAAAGGCTCACGGGCCATTGCGGTGCACGCTGTGGCGTCG
>JAJAYS010000246.1 GCA_026786065.1 Polaromonas sp. | reverse complement strand
TTCGCCACGCCGGCGACGGTCGTTGAATGGCAAATCCGGGCCTGGTGATCGCAATTATTGCTGCCCCAAAAACTCATCCACTTGCGCAGAAGGTAAGCCTGCTCGTTGTTGTGCTTGGAGGAGCCCACCACATACAGGGAGTCGGGTCCGCTGGCTTTGCGCAGCTCCAGCATGCGCGCCGTGATCTCATTTAAGGCGGTATCCCAGCTTATACGCTCGTATTTGCCGTTGACGAGCTTCATTGGATAACGAAGGCGAAATTCCCCATGACCATGCTCGCGCAATGCCGCACCTTTGGCGCAGTGCGCGCCAAGATTGATCGGCGAATCGAATACTGCCTCCTGGCGAACCCAGACGCCGTTTTCGACAACAGCGTCCACCGCGCATCCGACCGAACAGTGCGTACAAATCGTTCGTTTGACTTCGATTTTTCCGCTACCAGCCCCAGCGCCCGGAGCCGCAGCCCCGGCCTTTTTCACCAGCGTAAGCTGGGTCGCCGCAAGCCCGACACCAACGCCCATTCCGGAGCGACGCAAAAACGCGCGGCGATCCATCGTCGGGAGCGCGCCCGAGAGCCCACGCGACAGGCTTTGAATAAAACGGGCTGATCCGGCACGCTCACCAGCCAAGCCATTTACGAGAGGGGATTTTTTTGTCAGCAGCATGTGCTCTCCGTCAGAAAGAGGAAAGATGGAAGATGAAGGCCCGCTTAAACCCGGGCGGTCTTGTAGTAGTGCTTGACATGCTCGGACAGGCTGTATCCCCCGCCCTTTTCAGGCAGGGGCTTTGGAGCCTGAATGCTTGCGGCCAGCTCGGGCGCACCGGGAAGCGTCACGACTACGGCAGCGGCAGCGCCAGTCGCCGCCGCACCAAAAAAGAAGCCCCGGCGGGAAGGTTTAATCTGACTAACCGGCATACGAACTCCTGAAATGGACAAAAAAGCTTTGCAAAGTTGCTTTATTTTAAGTGAATTTTATCGAGAGATCATCGCAGCAATGTTGCCGGTACGGCAAAAGGGAAAGTACCAATACAGACCACCGCATGAGTAAAAAAGTACTCGGTGTTCTAGACGAAAACGTAACGAGTTTTGCTGCTCGCTTAGGTCAAAGCAGCTACCCGATCCACTCACGCCAGCAGGTCAAAGCCTTGCGCCTCGACATCAATGAATACCTGCGTGAAGACAGCCAGCGCCTTGTAGAAGCGGGCTTTCGGGTACGCCTGCATGGCGTCGCACATAGCAGGCACCCAAGGCTGCAAGTGGCGCGTGAAAAATTCGCGCTGACGTGTCAAATTGCTCACGGCAGCGTCTTCGCCGGCAATCAGAAAGCGCATGACTTCGCACACGTATGCAGCATGGTCCTCGGTTTCAGACATGGCCTCGTCGCGGGCCAGGCCGAGCGCAATCAAGTCGGTGCGCAAGGCCGCCAAAGGCTTTTCGTTCAGGAAACCGCTGAGGTAGTGCGAGCCAAAGAGATAAACCTCTGGCTTGCCGAAGCCGCCGAACAGTGCCTCAAATTCGTCCGATATGTCAGCCAGACTGGCCGCGCGTGCGACCCCAACCAGATCACCCCACGCAGCTTCCAGCACTGCGCCCGGCGCGGGCGATTCGGTCACAGCTACGCGCAAGTTGGCGTACAACGTTTCGGTGGGTGCGGCGTAAAGAAGCGCCGCCAGCAGGCCGTACACCTCAGCGCGGGCAGTTTCCTCGTCGAACTCCGCAGACAAAACAGGGGCTTCAGTTGAAGTCATGGCGATCTAGTGGATGTCGGTAATTTTGACTTCGTTATCGGCCGAGTAGATATCGATAACTCGGCAATCGCCGCACATCTTCAGCCTGTCGGCGGCGGTCCCCTGGAACATCGCGTGGCCTGCGAGCTTACCCAGCATCACCTCAATGGCCTTGAGCGAGCCGAAGGGCCTGGCGCAGCGTATGCACTGATAGGGTTCGCTTTGGTTCAACACGCGCGCCTCTTTGCGTTGCGGCGTCAGTAGCAAACGCGGTTGCAAGGTGATGGCGTCTTCAGGGCAGGTTGTCGCGCAAAGCCCGCACTGGACACAGTTTTTTTCGATGAACCTGAGCTGCGGCAAATCCGGGTTGTCCTGCAAGGCGCTCGCCGGGCAGGCGCTGACGCAACTCAAACACAGCGTGCAGGCATTGACATCGACGACCAGGGTTCCAAATGGCGAGCCCGCAGCAGGCAGCGCGATGGCCTCAGGCAGCGCCACCGGTGCGCAGGCAATCAGGTGCGCGAGTGCCAGGTCGAGTGTGCTGCGCTTTTCTTGCGCCACGGCGAAACGCGCCGTCGCAGTTGGCACCACGGCTTTGGAGAGCGAAAGAACTTGCAGGGCGCTGTCCAGCTTCGCCAGTTCAAGGGGACTGCTCAAGGCACCGGTGCGAATCAGCCTGAAATGCACTCCGGTGTAGCCCAAGCCTTCGAGCAGGCTCTGGCCGACCTGCATCTGCTGGCTCAAGCCTTCCAGATAGTCCGGCGCCTCTTCGTCGGTAACCAGCACAGCCACCTGCGTTGCGCCAAACGCAATTGCGCTTAACCACACATCGAGCCCGACGCTTGCCGTGTGCCAAAGCGGCTGAGGGATCACGTTGGCCGGAACTCCCGCCACGCCCGACTTCAGTTGCGCCGCCCGTCCTAACGCATCGACTGCACGCTGCCCGGCAAGCTGGCTGTGAAAAAGAACAGATGGCCGGGTACCTCCCGCTTTCGCAAAGGTGCCAAGCAGAGTCTTGAGGCGCACCCCCTGTTCGCTGGCGCGGGGGTACGCATAGGTCAGGGCACCGGTCGGACAGACGGTGGTACAGGCACCGCAGCCGATGCATAAATTCGGATTGACGACGATCTGGTTGCGGCTCTTGTCGCTGCGAACGGCCTGGGCTGAACAGATGTCGATGCAGGCCTTGCAACCGACGGTTTCATTTCGACTGTGGGCGCAAATTTTCTGTTTGTACGCAAAAAACTTGGGCTTCTCGAATTCGCCCACCATGCTGCGCAGCTTGACCACCGTTGCGGGCAGGCCCTTTGTCGCAATACCTGCGGATGCGTCCAATGCGAAATAGCCCTGCGGCGGCGCATGCAGTCCGATCAACGGCGCGGCGCCGAGGTCGAGCACCAGATCGAAGGTCTCACTGACAGGTCGCGGCGAGCGACCGAAGTCGATTGCCCCAGCCGCCTTGCAGACCGCAACGCAGGCGCGATGCGACATGCACTTGGCCGCATCGATCTGGTAATCCAGGCCGATCGCGCCTTCCGGACACACCGCCACGCAGGCGTTGCACCGGGTACATAGATCCAGATCAATGGGGTTGCTTTTTTCCCAGCTCGCCTCGAACGCGCCCAGCCAGCCGGTGAGCTTTAGGCCAGCGCCGCTGACCACCGGGTAGCAGCGCTCCTGCAAGGGGAGCGGCAGCTTGCCGGGCGCGCCCACACCCTGCGAAAAAATGGTCACGCTCAGCGTATCGTCAAGCAGCGAAGCGACCTGCTCGCAGGCATCGATTTCGCCAATTAGCAGCAGGCGCCCCGCGCTTTTGTAGGTGACGGTCGAGACCGGCTCGGGCTCGGGCAATTGCGCTTGGGCGAGCAACGCCGCCATTTTGGGCGTCGCGCCCGATGCGTCGCGGCTCCACCCCCCGGTTTCGCGAATATTGACGAAGCGGATGACTGAAGTGGCCCCTTCTGTCTGACCGGCCAGCTCGGTGAAAAGGCGCTTCTCCTGCGTACAGGCGACGACCACGTCGTCTCCGGATTGAATCGCCTTCTGGAAAGCACCGGCCTCACGCCGGCACAGAGCCGAATGGAGGGTCAGGCCCTCATCGAGTACCGAGCCCAGCTTGGGGGCCTGTAACGGCATCGTTTGGTTACAATCGCAAATTAGAATGGTCATGGTCGTCGGGCGTGGCCGCCGCAGTAGGGGCGAGGGAAATCGGAGAACCAGGTTCGGAAGGCAGCGCAGGCACCGCGGCTTGCGCGGACGGCGCCGGGTCATCTGCCGTGGCGTCGCCGGCTGAAGGAAAACCATTATCGGTCGCGGCAACCGCCGGCCCTGGCAGCGTGCCCTTACCGCGTTCCTGATCGGCTTCCTGATCGTCGAACAGGTTAAGAAACTTGGCACTGACCATCTGGCGCAGCATCGACTCCGGAATCGGCTCGAAAACCGAATAATCGTCGATATAGGTATCCAGGCCATCCATGACGTTGAACTGCGGGTCGGAAAATAGCTTTTTCATCGCCGCGTTGCGCACGCCGGGGCTCACGTTTCCAGCCATGTAGGGCTTGAAGTCGGAGTCTTTGGTGAGTTGGAGCGCGTCGTCCAGGGTCAGCATGGGCGTTGGCGCGGGGGATTCAGCACCCATCTCCGTGCCTGGTGCGGCATCGGCCTGGCCCGCAGAAGGCAGAGCAACCGCCTGCGGCGCCGACTCCGGTGCCTGCACAACAGGCTCTTCGAGCACTTTGCCTTGGGCAAGCGCGGCCTTGCGCTGGGACCAGCGACCCAGGAAACCCTTGTCTGGCTCAGCCATGACCGTCCTCCTTCGCTGTTCCAGGCGCATCGTTGGCGGGCCCCTTCACGGTCACATCGCCAGCGGCGCGGCCCGCGTTTTTCCCGGTGCTGACGCGCGCCGGGTTGCCGAACCGGTCTTGCAGCGTCTTGAAGCTCTGCGGTCGCTGCCGGCGCCGGACCTCGGGCACGTGGTGCTCATCGACAAAGGCCCGCAACCAACCGATCACTTCATCTGGCGCCGGAACCTGGTCAACACTTTCTTGGGCGTCAAGCCAGCGACCGGCGTCGTGGTAACTCAGCGTGACGATCTGCGGCACCGCAATTGGCAGCTCCGCCAGCGAGGCTTCTTCCTCCATGCGCCAGACCACCCAGAAGCACGGCCGCTCGGTTGTCACGTTCAGGTAGTAGCCCTCGGCATCGCCGGGGAACAGCTCGACTGCGAAGCCCGGATGCAGCCAGCGTTCTTCACGGTCGTTTTGCACCAAAAGGCGCGGCACGCTGCCGAATCCCGGCTGCTGCTCGGCCACGTCGTGCAGCACCCAGCGCCAGTCCTGCCAGCGCGCAGCGGCGCCGGAAAGCCGCTCCTTGCGCATGGTCACGGCGACGGTAATGGCGGGTCTGGACGACAAAATTAGCAACCTTTAAACCGGCAATTTTTGCATAGCGGTCCATGGCACGATGCCCTTGTCGGGCCGAGGGTTGAAAAGCGCTGGGCGACACCCGAGCGAATGGGCGAGTTCCCGCGCATGCGCCGTTCCTTGAAACGGTCGCAGCACCGCGTGCCGGTAAAACCAGATGCGGTCGCGGCCGACACGACCCCTGGATCAACCGCCTTGCTGATCCACCGCCTCAGGTGTCTTTGGAAATCTTGATGCTCGGGAACTTCGACGAAAAATCCTTGGCCTTAGCTGCCACGGTAATCGCCACCTGGCGCGCCACGGCTTTGTAAATCGTCGCCACGCTGCCTTCCGGGTCGGCCACCACGGTGGGCCGGCCGCTGTCGGCATGCAGCCGTATCTGCATGTCCAGAGGCAAGGCGCCGAGGTAGTCCATCTTGTAGTCGGCGGCCATCTTCTTGCCACCGTCGGCACCAAAAATATGCTCGGTGTGCCCGCAGTTTGAACACACATGCACCGCCATATTTTCGACGATGCCCAGAATCGGCACGCCGACTTTCTCGAACATCTTGATTCCTTTTTTTGCGTCCAGCAGCGCGATGTCCTGCGGCGTGGTGACGATGATGGCGCCGGTGATCGGCACCCGCTGGCTGAGGGTGAGCTGGATGTCGCCGGTGCCGGGCGGCATGTCGACGATCAGGTAGTC
>JAJAYS010000245.1 GCA_026786065.1 Polaromonas sp. | reverse complement strand
TCGTCCTACAAGCACAACAATCAAGCCCGTAACGTGAACAATTTGGCGGCTATGCGACGAACTATTATTGTAACAATAATAACTAAAAATTAACAAATAGCAACTATTTGTATGCGCGCGTACCAAAACTGGATTGTGGTGCATCGCAATAGAAAGCACCAAGAATGCCGTGAAAATGACTAGAAGGCATCTGAATCACAGGAAGTTTTGACTAAAATAATACTTTATGAGTATTTTTTACTGCTGCCGGCTAAAGCTGTATCAAGAGAGGTATGTGCTGCCGGAAGACGAGGCTGTTGCACATTGACGGCGCCGGTGTGCGGTCCAAATACCAAACTCAGCCGATTCGACGCGGTGAATTCTTGTCAGGTGACGTTGCTCGAGCGCATCAACTGCCGCCCGGTGTAGCTACTTCGGCTATCGGTCAGGCGACTTCAACGACATTGCTATAAGCATGTGCAAGCTCCCTCCCCCCACAACCCGCAGGCGCCTCAGCAAGAGGCAGCAGTTGCGTCCAGCCCGGCACGCACACTAAGGTCGCCTGCAGCCCTTCGACTAGAGTTGCAACCATGAACTGGCAAGAATTCACCACCCTGCTGGCGCTGGCCACGGCCATGAGCTTTTCGCCTGGGCCCAACACCACACTGGCTGCCGCCCTGGGCGCCAATTTCGGAGTGCGCCACGCAATGCCCTTCGTCTGCTCGGTGCCGGCAGGCTGGGGCGTGATGCTGGCGCTGTGCGCGCTCGGGCTGGGCGCGCTATTGCTGGCAGTACCCATGTTGGCGTCGGCGCTGAAGTTTCTTGGCGTGGTGTACCTGCTCTGGCTGGCGGCCAGGCTGGTCGGGCTCGACGTCCGCATCGATCGGCAGACTCCGGCCGCTCTGGCCCCTGCAGACGCCAAGCCCCCCACTGTCACGTTCTGGCAAGGCGCTGCGTTGCAATTCGTCAACATCAAGGCGTGGCTGTTTGCGCTGGCCGTCGTCAGCGGCTGGATCGCCGGCCGACCCGACCCCGGCCCACGCTTTACCGTCGTGCTGCCGGTGATGATGGCTTTTGCGTTTGCCAGCAACCTGAGTTATGCCCTCGCCGGCTCGCTGCTGCGCGGGTGGCTAGCGGGGCCGGACGGGTCGGGCCGCCGGTTGACCTGGTTCAACCGCCTGATGGCGCTGGTGCTGGTCGCCACCGCCGTCTGGATGCTCTATATATGAGCAGCCTCGCCGGAAAGCCGGAGCCCATCCTGCATGTCAACCGCGGCCTGTGGCTGGGGCTGCTGGGCATCGTGATTTTTTCAGCCACACTGCCGCTGACCAAGCTGGCCGTGGGTTCGGCCGGCGCGCCGCAACTCTCGCCGTGGTTCGTCACCTTCGGCCGGGCCGCCGTCGCGGGCGTGCTGTCGGTGCTGTATCTGCTGGTTCAGCGGGCACGCGGCGACCTGGCTCTGCCCGGGCGCGACCAATGGGGGCTGCTGGCTTTCACCGCGCTGGGCGTGGTGGTGGGCTTCCCGCTCTTTTTGGCGCTGGCGCTGCAATTTGTGCCCAGCACGCACGGCGCGGTTATCACCGGCTTGCTGCCGCTGGCCACCGCCGTGGTGGCGGCGGTCTGGTTCCGGCAGAAACCCAGCGCTGCGTTCTGGGCCTGTGCGCTACTCGGTACGCTGCTGGTGCTGACCTTCATGGTCATCCGCTCGGCCAATAGCGCCGGGCAATTCAGCCTGCATTTGGCCGATGTGTTTTTGCTGCTCGCCATGCTGAGCGCGGCCTTTGGCTACATCGGTGGGGCGCGCTTGACACCAACCCTCGGCGCCGAACGCGTCATCTGCTGGGTGCTGGTGATGTCGCTCCCGGTGACCCTGCCCCTGGCCTGTCTCCATGCGCCTTCCGACTGGCGCGGCATCGACCCCGCAAGCTGGTGGGCCTTCGCCTATTTGGCCGTGTTCTCGATGTGGATCGGCTTTTTCGCGTGGTACCGCGGCCTGGCGCTGGGTGGCGCGGTGCGGGTGAGCCAGGTGCAACTGGCGCAGCCGTTTTTGTCGATGCTGTTTGCCCAGCCTTTGCTGGGTGAGAAGCTCGACGCGATCACCGTCGGCTTCGGTCTGGCCGTGATTGCGACGGTGTTTGTCGGCAAAAAAATGCCGGTGGGGGTGGTGAAATGAAAGCGTCAATCAGCGAGGCCTTGGGCCGTCTGCCCGCCGCGCCGACCACCATATGGCCCGAGGGCGCGCCCTTCGTCACCATGATGGCCGGCGGCACAATGAGCGTCGAGGTTTTTGCTCCCAAGGGCCGCGACCGGCAACAGCCGCACTCGCAGGACGAGCTGTATTTCATCCATAGCGGCCAGGGCGAAATCGTCATCAACGGCCAGCGCTACGCCGCCGCAGCAGGCGACGCGTTCTTTGTCGCCGCGCAGGTGGCGCACCAGTTCGAAAATTTCAGCGAAGATTTCGTTACCTGGGTCGTGTTTTACGGCCCGCCAGCAGGAGAGTGAACATGCAGTGGATACAAGCCCGGCGCACCGAAAAAATGAACCCGTCGGTGATCCGCGAGATTCTGAAACCGGTGGGAACGCCCGGCACCGGGCCGATGGCGCCCCGGTTCGCCGGCATGGGGGCTGTGGAATGCTGAAGATCTGGGGCCGGATCAGCTCGATCAACGTCAAAAAAGTGGTCTGGACCGCGCAGGAGCTGGGCCTGGACTTTCAGCGCACCGAAGCTGGTGGGCTATTCGGCGTTGTCAAAACGCCCGAGTACTTGCGGCTGAACCCGAACTCGCTGGTGCCGGTGATCGAGGACGGCGACTACACATTGTGGGAATCCAACGTTATCGTGCGCTACCTGTGCGCCAGACATGCGCCCGACACGCTGTACCCGCAAGCCCTGCGCGAACGCTTTGACGCCGAGCGCTGGATGGACTGGCAGCAGACCACCTTTAACCCGGCCAGCCGGCCCGGTTTCTGGCAGCTGGTTCGCACGCCGGCCGAGCAGCGCGATCTGGCGCTGATTGCCGAGTCGAATGCCGCCGTGGAGTCGCTGATGGCAACGCTGGACGCGCACCTGGCAACGCGCGAGTTCATGCTGGGCGCGCAGTTCTCGATGGCCGACATTCCGCTGGCCTGCGAGGCCCATCGCTGGTTCGCGCTGCCACAAACCCGGCAAAGCCGACCGCACGTCGAGCGCTGGTTTGCCGGTTTGCGGGCGCGCCAGACCAGTGCCGGCGTGCTCGACCTGGCGCTGTCCTGATCCCCCGCCTTTTTGCGCCGCACCTACCCCAACGCATCTCACCCCGAACCCAGCCTCACCATGAAACTCCGAGCCTTCAAACAAGTCGATGTGTTCACCGACCAGCCCTACTTCGGCAACCCGCTGGCCGTGGTGATGGACGGCACGGGCCTGGACGACGCCGCCATGCAGCGGTTTGCGGCCTGGACCAACCTGTCTGAAACCACGTTTTTACTGCCGCCTACCGACGCTTTGGCAGACTACCGGGTCCGGATTTTCACGCCGGACCGCGAGCTCAATTTCGCCGGTCATCCGACGCTCGGCAGCTGCCACAGCTGGTTGCAGGCCGGTGGCCAGCCCCGCAGCCCGGTTTTTGTCGTGCAGCAGTGCACGGTGGGGCTGGTGAAGATTCGCCGGCAAGAGGTGCAGGGGCTGGACGCCGGCCGGCGGCGCCAGGCCTTTGCCGCCCCGCCCTTGACGCGTTCGCCCATGAGCCCGGCGTTGCGGGCCCAAATCGCTGCAGCGCTGGGTTTGGAGGCGAAGCAGATCACGGCAACGCAGGAACTCAACAACGGTCTGGTTTGGCTCTGTTTCCTGCTCGACAGCCCCGAAACTGTGCTCCAGATCACGCCAGACTACCAGGCGCTCGGAAAGCTGGATGTGCATGTCGGGGTTGCCGGTGTGTACCCGCCGGACCGGCAGCCGCAGCTGATTTCCCGCGCCAGCCGCGAGGCCCGGGCGTTCAGTGCTGCGCCGCCGAACAACGCCGCGGCCGTTTTTAAGCCGGATGTCGAAGTGCGCGGTTTTATCGGCTCGACCCGTGGCTACGAAGACCCGGTGACGGGCAGTCTCAACGCCAGCCTGGCCCAGTGGTTAATGGCCGACGGCCATGCGCCCGAGCAGTACCGGGCATCGCAAGGCATCTGCCTGGGCCGCGCCGGGCAAGTGCATCTGGAGCGCGACGCCCAGGGCCAGGTCTGGGTAGGCGGCGATTCGGTGACCTGCATCGACGGCCGCGTGACGCTTTAGACGCCATGAGCACCGCCGCGCCGCTTACCTCGCGCATCGACCATCTGGTCGTCGCCGCCGCCAGCCTGGCCGATGGCGTTCGGTGGTGTGAGAAAACGCTGGGCATCACGCCGGGGCCGGGCGGCGAGCATCGGCTGATGGGCACGCACAACCGGCTTTTTTCGATTGCGTCACCGGCTTTTCCGCTGGCTTACTTTGAAATCATCGCCATACAGGCGGGCGCAGCCAGCGCACGTTCTGCGCCAGAGAGACGCTGGTTTGACCTGGATGATCCAGAACTGCAGGCGCATTTGACGCAATATGGCCCGGGACTGGTTCATTTCGTTGTTAGCACCACCCACGCCGATGCCGGGGCGCGCGCACTGGCCCGCCTTGGCCTGGACCGCGGCGCGGTATTGCCTGCATCGCGCCCCACCGCACAAGGCCTGCTGAGCTGGAAGATCACGGTACGGCAAGACGGACAGCGGCTTTTTTATGGCGCACTTCCGACCCTGATTGAATGGGGCGCCGTGCATCCGGCGCGCAGCATGCCCAGCTCGGGTGTGGTGCTGCAGTCGCTGGCAGTGCGGCACCCGCGTGCCGCGGCACTGCGCGCGGGCTACGACGCAATCGGGCTGGCCGATGTGAAGGTCACGCCGGGCTCGCCCAATCTCACTGCCACGCTGCAAACGCCGCTTGGGGCTGTCACCATCGAATCGAGGGGCCTTTAGCCGGTGTTTAAGCCTTGTTAGCCGGCGTGCCCGCGCCGCGCCGCACGGCACCGGCACCGGCACCGGCACCGGATGGGTTTAAATGCAGCGCATGGGCACTCTTTATTTGATCCGCCACGGTCAGGCTTCATTTGGCGCAGACGACTACGACCTGCTCAGCCCGATGGGCCGGCAACAAAGCCTGCGGCTGGGGCAATGGTTCGAGGCCAAAGGCATCGGCTTCGACG
>JAJAYS010000244.1 GCA_026786065.1 Polaromonas sp. | reverse complement strand
GTGGTGCAGGGCGAGATCCTGAAAAAGCCCGACTGGATCCGCGTCAGGGCCGGCAGCCCGAGCACGCGCTTCTACGAGATCAAGCAGATCCTGCGCGAGAACAAGCTCAACACGGTGTGCGAGGAAGCCAGTTGCCCGAACATCGGCGAATGCTTTGGCAAGCGCACCGCAACCTTCATGATCATGGGCGACAAATGCACCCGGCGCTGCCCGTTTTGCGATGTCGGCCACGGCCGGCCCGACCCGCTCGACCTGGAAGAGCCTCTGAACCTGGCCAAAACCATTGCCGCGCTCAAACTCAAATACGTGGTGATCACCAGCGTGGACCGGGACGACCTGCGTGACGGTGGCAGCGGGCATTTTGTGGCCTGCATCCAGAAGGTCCGGGAGCTGTCGCCGCAAACGACGATTGAAATTCTGGTGCCCGACTTTCGCGGCCGCGACGACCGGGCGCTGGAGATTCTCAAAGCCGCCCCGCCCGACGTGATGAACCACAACCTGGAAACCGCGCCGCGCCTGTACCGGGAAGCGCGCCCCGGCAGCGACTACGCCTTCAGCCTGAACCTGCTGAAAAAATTCAAGGCGCTGCACCCGGCCGTGCCGACCAAAAGCGGCATCATGGTCGGCCTGGGCGAGACCGACGATGAAATTTTGCAGGTGATGCGCGACATGCGCGCCCACGACATCGACATGCTGACCATCGGCCAGTACCTGGCGCCCAGCATGAGCCACCTGCCGGTGCGCCGCTACGTGCACCCGGACACCTTCAAGATGTTCGAAGCCGAGGCCTACGCAATGGGCTTCACCCACGCCGCCGTCGGCGCAATGGTGCGCAGCAGCTACCACGCCGACGCGCAGGCGCAGGCGGCAGGTGTGGCCGACAGGTGAGGGTTCTTCCGGAGCACTGGCGGTGCGAGAACGCTGTTTATAGTCAAGTTGGCATAGTTATTAAATAACCATAACTTCGCTAATTTCCCTATAAATTTGCATCCGATCTCCGACCCGTACACCCCAGGCGCTGCCACGCCGCCGCCTGAGCGGGCCGGCCGCGATGCGCTGCGATAGAAATTGCGGGTGTCGACGGAGCGGCTTCGCATCGGCAACACGGCTAAAAGCATCATCATGGTGGGCTTGCGCGGCGTGGGTAAAACCGTCTTGCTTAACCGGATGCAGGCCGACGCGGACGCAAGCGGCATGCACACCGGGCGCATCGAGGCACCAGAAAACAAGTCGCTGAACGCCATGCTGGCCCCCACGCACTACGGGCGCTGGCCAGGCTGGCCGACAACGGCAACCTGAAGGTCGATCTGACCACGTTGCTGGTCGAAACCGGTCATGCAGCCAAAGCAGCCGACACGGTTCTGCTGATCTTTATCGACGATCTGCAGCACGTCAGGCCAGACCAGTTCGCGGTGCTGATTTCGGCACTTCACCACTGCGCGCACCTGAAACTTCCGCTGACGATAGTCGGCGCCGGTTTGCCGCAGCTTTTGCGCCTGGCCGGCGAAGCCAGATCGTACGCGGAACGCCTTTTTGACTACCCCTGGTGGACAAGCTGGACAACCAGGCCGCGCAGAATGCGATTCGCAAGCCGGAGCGGGACTTGGGGGTTAATTTCAACGATGACGCGGTGCAGGAGATCCTCGAAATAACCCAGGGCTACCCCTGCTTTTCGCAGGAAATGGGGCAAGCATGTGTGGAACGCAGCCAGCCAGACTTCAATCACGCTGGAAGACGTTCACCGCGCCTCGGCGCTGACCATGGCGTCTATGGACGAGAACTTTTTCAAGGTCCGGCTGGACCGGACCACGCCGGCCGAAAAGCGCTACCTGCGGGGAATGGCCGAACTGCGGGCAAGGCCGTATCGGTCGGGCGACATCGCCGCATAACTCGGCAAAAAAGCCAGCGCAGCCGGACGGCCCGCGCCCGGAGATCACAAACGGCTGACCGATGATGTGCCGGCTACCCCTGAGGCGCGTGTCACAACGTCGCCAGAGTCATGTTTAAAGTTCATCGATGCCAGCCAACCTTTACGCCCTCGCCGCCGTTGCCCTCTGGGCCGCGCTCGCCTCGCTTGGCGTGCTGCTGGCGCATGTGCCGCCTTTTTTGCTGACTGGCATCGCGCTGATGACCGGCGGCCTGCTGGCGGTGCCGGCCGCACTGCGTGACCACAGCCTGTGGCGGGTGGCGCCGCGCACCTTGGCGCTGGGCGTGCTTACGCTGTTTGGTTTTCACTTTTTGCTGTTTATCGGCCTTCGGCTGGCGCCGGCGGTCGAGGTGAACTTGGTCAACTATTTGTGGCCGCTGTTCATCGTGGTGCTGGCACCGCTGTATGTGCCTGGCCTGCGCCTGCGCGGCACGCATGTGCTGGCGGCGCTGCTCGGGTTTGCCGGCGCGGCAGTCGCGATTTTGGGGGCGCGGCAGGCCAGCGCCGCGCTGGCTTTGGAAGGCCGGGCCGCGCTCGGCTATGGGCTTGCGCTGGGCTCGGCGCTGATCTGGGCCAATTACTCCTTGCAGACCAAGCGCCTGGCGCTGGCTGGCCGGGGTTTTGCGACCGCTGCCGTCGGCTTGTTCGGCCTGGTTTCGGGTGCGCTTTCGCTGCTATGCCACTGGCTTTTGGAGCCTGCCGCCGATCTGTCCTGGCGCGACGCTGGCTTGCTGCTGGCGCTCGGGCTTGGGCCGCTGGGCGGGGCGTTTTATCTGTGGGACCGGGCGCTCAAGTTAGGCGATCCGCGCCACATCGGCTTGTTGAGCTACGGCACGCCACTGGCGTCAACCGCGCTGCTGCTGCTCACCAGCGGGCGCGACTGGAGTGCAAGTCTGGGTGTGGCGGCTTTGTTGATCGTCGGTGCCGGGCTGATCGGGCTGCGCAGCCGCTAAAAATCAACGTCTTATCTCGATTCCGCTCACATCAAGAGCTATTTGCGCCTGTAGCCCAATTAATACGCGCGTTAGCAGCTACTATAATCATAGCAACTGGGACGATCAAGGCGGCCAACATTGCCGCAAGCAACACGGCCGGCAGCCGGTCAGGCGCTCAGGCTACGCCCTCGCCGCCGATACGCGGGGTACGGGCCAGCGTGAAGATCGGGTCGGTGTTGCGCTTGATCGTCTCGACCGGCTTGGCGGCGTTGCTCCGCAGCGACGCCATACCGCCGGTAATCGACTCGGACACCTCCCTTTCCAGCCAGGCGACCCGGTTTGCATACATAGCGGCCAGCGCCGCATGGTGCTCGGCTGCGGTCTGGTGCTCGATGCGGGCGACATGCGCCTGCTGCAGGTATTCCTGCGCTTTACGAATGTGTGCGTCGGGACGGGTGCCGAAAAGATCGAATGCCATAAAACCTCCCTGTAAATAACTTCGTGTCGATGAAACACTTTGATTCAACCAGAACACTCCGGTTTAGGGAATCCCGTTGGGCGAAGTTACAACGAAGCCTGTGGCGCGTCATTTTGTAGGACGGCGTAACGCTGATCCGTGTGGGTAAACGCAGCCAAATGCCGGTAGCGTGTGCTCGCCGGCGGGTCGAAAACCCCGGTTTCACCTGTCTGGATCGACAACCCAAAAAACTGAGTGAGTGCAAACAATCAGTTACAGACAATGGCTGGCTGGAATCGCTGCGCCCGGATGCCCACTGGCCAAGTGGGCTGGGAGCGCTAAGAGGGGCCGGGTTCAGCCCATCAGGCCGGCCGGGTCGTCGGCCTGCAACACCTGCTGCGCCCAGGGCTTCAGCTTGCTGACGTCGGCGCGTAACACCTGCTGCTTGACCGCGAGGATCTGTGAAGGGTGCATTGAAAAGCTGCAAAGCCCGAGGCCGAGCAGCAGCCGGGTCATGGTGACGTCGCCGGCCATCTCGCCGCACACACTGACGGCCTTTCCCTGGGCGTTGCACTCGGCGATGGTCGAGGCGATCAGGCCGAGTACCGCCGGGTGGCAGGGGTCATACAGATGGGCGACCGACTCGTCAGCGCGGTCGATTGCCAGCGTGTACTGGATCAGGTCGTTGGTGCCAATCGACAAAAAGTCGAAATGCTTCAGGAACATTTTGACCATCAGCGCGGCGGCGGGAATCTCGATCATCGCGCCCAGCTTCACCGGGCCGCTGGCGATGCCCTTGTTGTCGAGCGTCGCCCGGGCGTGGTCGATCAGCGACAGCGTCTGTCGGATCTCGCTGGCCTGCGCCAGCATGGGCACCAGCAGGTTGACCGGGCCGTGGCCCGCCGCCCGCAAGATGGCGCGCAGCTGGGTCAGGAACATCGGCGGGTCAGCCAAGCTCCAGCGGATCGCCCGCAGGCCGAGCGCCGGGTTGAGCTGGCCGTCTTGCGTCTTGCCTGCAAGCCGGTCCAGCGGCTTGTCGGAGCCGATATCGACGGTGCGTATCGTCCCCGGCATTCCGTGCATGCCCTCGACCGCGGCGCGGTAGGCGCGGTACTGCTCTTCCTCGCCGGGCAGCCTGTCCTGGTCCTTGCCGTCGCGTCCCATGAACAAAAATTCGCTGCGAAACAGCCCAACGCCCACGGCACCGGCGCGCACCGCGCCCGCCGTATCGCCGGGCATCTCGATGTTGGCCAGCAACTCGATCTTTTGACCGTCGAGCGTGACCGCCGGTGTGTGCCGCAGCCGGTGCAGACGCTCGCGCTCGAGCGCGATCTGGCGCTGTTTGAAGGTGTACTCGGCCAGGATGATCGGCGACGGATCGACGATCAGGATGCCGGCATCACCATCGATGATGACCCAGTCGTCCTGCTCGATCAGCTGGCTGGCGCTGCGCGCGCCGACCACCGCCGGAATGCCCATGCTGCGCGCCACGATGGCGGTATGGGCGGTTTTGCCGCCGACATCGGTCGCGAAGCCGACGAACAGGCTGTGCTTGAACTGCAGCATGTCGGCTGGCGAGATGTCGTGGGCGACCAGCACCAGCGGCACGTCCAGCGTGTCCTCGAGCAGCAGATCGGTTTGCCGGACGCGCCGTTCCCGCTGTTCTGGCGCCAGCGGCAGCACCGGCAGCGCCGCACCCTTCATGAAGCGCAGGATGCGCTCGACGACCTGCTCCAGATCGGCCTTGCGTTCGCGCAGGTACTGGTCTTCCATGTCGTCGAACTGCCGGGCGATGATTTCATACTGCGTGGTCAGCGCCCATTCGGCGTTGTAGTGGCGCTCGTAAATCCAGTGCTTGATGCCGGTAATCAGCTGCTCGTCCTGCAGCAGCATCAGGTGCACGTCGAGCATCGCGTCAAGTTCGTGCGGGGCATCGCGCGGCAGGTCGCGGCGCAACCTGGCGATCTCGTCTGCGACCGCATCGCGCGCCGAGCGGATGCGCTGCACTTCGGCATCGCCCTGCCCGGCCTCGATGAAGTAGTGCGCAACATCGGCTCGGCTCGACGCGACCAGCACCGCCCGCCCGATAGCGATGCCCTGCGAAACGGCCAGACCGTGGACCGAAAAAGTCATTGGTCGACCCCCACCCCGGCCCCGGAGGGCACCCGTCGATACCTCAGGGTGGTCGGAGGGATTATCGGCGGGGTGGCCACTGTTTTTCCTAAGGGCCGCCCCGAGTAAAAATGCACCCCGTCAGGGGGAACCCTTCGATACCTCAGGGCGATCGGGGACGAGGAGATCGTGGGGGCCACGGTGCGCAGCGCCGGGCCGCCCCAAG
>JAJAYS010000243.1 GCA_026786065.1 Polaromonas sp. | reverse complement strand
GGACAGGCCCGGTCGGGCCGCCCCCCGCAGGCGCACCCCCCACCGGTTCGAGCGTGATCGCCATCGCCGGGGTGTCCCGCACTGCGTTGCCGGTCGAAGCCAGCCGTATTACCGGTTCGCGCCCCAGCACGCCCAGCGACTGCGGGCTGCGGCCAGGCGGCAGCGCCCACAGTTCGAGCGAGCGGTCGGCCTGCTCCTGATACTGCCCGACCCGCTTGAGCACCAGCCGGTTGTTCTTCGGGTCGAAGGTGACGAGCATCGATGGATTGGCATTGTCGTCGGCCAGCACCGCCACATACCGGATTTCAGGCGCGGTCGCCAGCCGGGCCGACAACTGCGCGACCTGCCCGCGCTGGCCACGCAACTGCTCGTTCAGGTCGGCGCCGACCACCACGGCCAACACGGCCGCCAGCGCCGCCGCTGCGGTCGCACCGCGCCACAGGCCGAGACTGACCCAGAAGCCGCGTGCCAGCGGCTTTGCCGGCACCTGTCGGGCTGCCCGCATCGCGGCGGCCTCGCGTTCGGCCTTGATCAGGTTGTCAATGCGCTTCCACACCGCCGGGCTCGGGACCGAGGCGGGTTGCAGCTCGACCAGCGAACCCATCCGGCCCTGCCAGACCAGCGCCACCGCACGAATCGAAGGGTCCTGACGGGCCAGCTCTTCAAAGCGCCGGCGTGCGCCGCCGCGCAGCGTGCCCAGCGCATGGCTGGCCGCGAGCTGTTCGAGCAAGGCCGGGTTGTGCGCGATGTTCATACCAGCCTCCCCATGCACGAACGAAGCTGTTCGAGCCCGCGCCGGATCCAGGTCTTGACGGTGCCCAGCGGCAGCCTCAACTGCGCGGCCAGCTCGCCATGACTGAGGTCGCGCAGATAAGCCAGGCTGAGCACTTCGCGCTGTTTGTTCTCAAGCGTGTCGAGGCAGCGGTGCAGCGCGCGCGCCTGCTGGCTCGCGTCGGCAACGTCCATCGGGTTGGGCGCGTCGCCCGCCACCGTTTCGGAAATCGTGTCGTCGAGTTCAGCGTTGTGATCGAGATGACCGGTGGTGCGGCGACGCAAGAAATCAAGCCCGCGACTGCGCACCACCAGAGCCATCCAGGCCATGGGCGGCGACAGCGAGGCCTTGTAGTCGCAGGCAATGCGCCAGATGTTCAGATAGGCCTCCTGCAGCACGTCTTCGGCCCAATCGCGGTTACTGACGACGCGCACCGCAACACCATACAGACGCGAGGAGGTCATGTCGTAGAGCTCGCGCAGCGCGGCTTCATCGGCCATGGCAACCCGATCGAGCAGCGCGATCAGCGGTGCATCCTGACTTGGAGATTTCATGTTTTGCATTGTCCAGCATGATAGTTATACGCAGACCGGGTTGCGGTGGATTCGCTGGCGGCCAGGCGCAGCTTGGGCCGCATTGGGCCTGCCCTAAAATTGGTACACGCTTTCCGATCCACTTTTCTTGTGATTCAAACCATGCCAACCGACCAGCTCGACGCGGCCAGCGTCACGACCCGCGCCAATGTGTACTTTGGCGGCAAATGCGTCAGCCACAGCTTGATACTGCCCGACGGCACAAAAAAATCGGTCGGCGTGATCCTGCCCGCGACGTTGACCTTCAACACCAGCGCGGCCGAAATCATGGAATGCGTAGACGGGGCTTGCGAATACCGGCTTGCCGGCAGCGAGGCCTGGCTCACATCGAATGCAGGCGAAAAATTCAGCGTCCCGGCCCAGTCGGCCTTCGACATCCGCGTGGCCGAAGAGCACGCGGCCTACCACTACATTTGCCACTTCGCCTGATGCAGCCGCATGCCGCGCCGGCTTCACGCGCCCGTTTTTTTGAGCTGTCCCCCATGCTGTGAAGCGTGCCCGCTTGCCCTGAGCCTTCCGCCCCCCCAGCCCCGCTCACCCCACTCACCCTGCGCCACCCCCGGTTTACCCTGCGCCACCGCCCGCTAGCCCCGACCCCCACGCGCTCGCTCTGACCTCCACACGCTCGCTCTGACCCCACCCGTTCACCCTGAGGTATCGAAGGGCTCCACCTGAAAAAACCATGCCAACCATCCTTCAAAATCTCCCTCTTAACCAAAAAGTCGGCATCGCGTTTTCAGGCGGCCTGGACACCAGCGCCGCGCTGCACTGGATGAAACTGAAGGGCGCGATCCCCTACGCCTACACCGCCAACCTCGGCCAGCCCGACGAGCCCGACTACGACGAAATTCCGCGCAAGGCCCTGCAGTACGGCGCCGCTAAAGCCCGCCTCATCGACTGCCGCAGCCAGCTCGCCGGCGAAGGCATTGCCGCGCTGCAGGCTGGCGCCTTCCACATCACCACCGCCGGCGTGACCTACTTCAACACTACGCCGCTCGGCCGCGCCGTCACCGGCACCATGCTGGTCGCCGCCATGCGTGAGGACAACGTCAACATCTGGGGCGACGGCAGCACCTTCAAAGGCAACGACATCGAGCGCTTTTACCGCTACGGCCTGCTCACCAACCCTGACCTGAAAATTTACAAGCCCTGGCTAGACCAGCTCTTCATCGACGAGCTGGGCGGCCGCGCCGAGATGTCGGCCTTCATGACCGCCGCCGGCTTCGGCTACAAGATGTCGGCTGAAAAAGCCTATTCGACCGACTCCAACATGCTGGGCGCCACGCACGAAGCCAAAGACCTCGAACATTTAAGCAGCAGCATGCAGATCGTCAACCCGATCATGGGCGTGGCCTTCTGGAAAGACGAGGTCGAAGTCCAACGCGAAGAAGTCACCGTGCGCTTCGAGGAAGGCCAGCCGGTCGCCCTGAACGGCAAGGCCATTGACGGCGCGGTAGAGCTGATCCTCGAAGCCAACCGCATCGGCGGCCGGCACGGCCTGGGCATGTGCGACCAGATCGAAAACCGCATCATCGAAGCGAAAAGCCGCGGCATCTACGAAGCACCCGGCCTGGCACTGCTGTTCATCGCCTACGAACGCCTGGTCACCGGCATTCACAACGAAGACACCATCGAGCAATACCGCGACAACGGCCGCAAGCTCGGCCGCCTGCTGTACCAAGGCTGCTGGTTCGACCCGCAGGCCATCATGCTGCGCGAAACCGCCCAGCGCTGGGTGGCGAGCGCCATCACCGGCGAAGTCACCATCGAGCTGCGCCGTGGCAACGACTATTCGATTTTGAACACCGACTCCAGCAACCTCACCTACAAGCCTGAACGCCTGAGCATGGAAAAAGTCGAAGACGCCCCGTTTTCGCCCGCCGACCGCATCGGCCAGTTGACGATGCGCAACCTGGACATCGTGGATACGCGCGACAAGCTGGGGATTTATGCAAAGGCGGGGTTGTTGTCGGTGGAGGGCGGCGTCGCCGTGCCAAAGCTGGGTGACGCCAAGGGACGGTAGTCTCGGCCATCCGGAAGGTATTAATTTTGATATATACCTTTCATTTGGAGTTCGCCATGACCCAAGTTGCCAAAATCTTCTTCAACGGCGCCAGCAAGGCCGTTCGCCTGCCAGCCGCCTACCGATTCGATAGCAAAGAAGTGTTCATCCGCAAGGACCCGGAAACCGGCGACGTAATTTTGTCGCGCAAGCCCACGACGTGGGACGGGTTCTTCGCCGCGCTGCAGGGCGTGGACGTACCCGCTGATTTTTTGAACGACAAGGAGCGCAACCAAGGCTTGCACAATCGTGACCCGTTCGAAGTCATGGATTGACCCGCTACCTGCTCGACACCAACATGGTGAGCCACCTCCTCCGGGCGCATCCGGAGGTGGTGAAACGAGTGATCGCCACGCCGATCACTTCTCTGTGCATTTCGGCCATCACGGAAGGTGAGTTGCTGTTTGAGTTGGCCAAACGGCCCAGCGCAACCAAACTTCAGCTTTCTGCTAAGGACACTCTGCAAAAGTCCGCTGCTCTGATGCAAGAAGTTCTGCCACGGAAACCTTGTAACGCTATAAAATATATAGCATGAAACAAGTCGCCCTGGACCTCAATCTCAATCTCAAGAAAACCCGCAAGCGCGAGTTCCTGGAGCAGATGGAACAAGTGGTTCCATGGGCTGCGTTGGTGGCGCTCACTGCGCCGTACTACCCCGAAATGCGCACCGGCAGGCTACCCTTCTCATTGGGGACCATGCTGCGCGCCTACTTCATGCAGCAATGGTTCACGCTGGCTGACCCTGCGATGGAAGAAGCCTTCTTCGACACACCGCTATACCGAGAGTTTGCGCAACTCGAAGTTCTCTCGCGCCTGCCCGATGAGTCCACCATCCTGCGCTTTCGCCACCGGCTGGAAAAGCACAAGCTCACTGAGCAAATCCTGGCCACGGTGAACGACATCTTGACCCAGCGCGGCTTGCTGCTCAAGACCGGCACCGTGGTTGACGCCACCGTGATTGCAGCGCCCACTTCTACCAAAAACAAAGACAAGGCACGCGACCCTGACATGCACTCGAGAAAAAAGGGCAACCAGTGGTACTTCGGAATGAAGGCGCACATCGGCGCCGATGCTGAGTCGGGATTGGTGCATACGGTGCGAGGCACGTCCGGCCACGTCAGCGACATCGCAGGAGCGAACACCTTACTGCACGGCGAAGAGTCCGTTGCCTTCGGTGATGCGGGATACCAGGGCATCGACAAGCGCCCTGATGCCAAGAAGGGCGTCACGTGGCACATTGCCATGCAGCCGGGAAAGCGCCGGGCACTGGACAAGGGCAATGAAGCCGATTCGCTGCTGGAGAAGGCAGAAAAACTCAAGGCCGCCGTACGAGCCAAGGTGGAGCATCCGTTTCGGGTCATCAAACGCCAGTTCGGATTTGTGAAGGTTCGCTACCGTGGCTTGAAGAAGAACACGGCACAGCTGTTTACGCTGTTTGCGCTTTCCAACCTGTGGGAACTCGCGATCCGCGAGCTCGACGAGCGATTACTGGCCAT
>JAJAYS010000242.1 GCA_026786065.1 Polaromonas sp. | reverse complement strand
GTGTGGCCGAGCGCACCCGAGTGGCCGTCGAGTTCGCGCGGTCCGAGTCCAGGCGGCGAGCCGGCCAGACCAGGCTGGCGCAGATGGTCGAGACCAAGCCGTCTTTCTGTGTGGTGCTGCGCGGTCCGAATCACATTTACGAGCTGGCCAACCAGCGCCTTTACAACACTCTCGGCCACGGCCCCGAAATTTTGGGCAAGCCGGTACTCCAAGACTTGGCCGAAATAGCCAGTCAGCCATTTCCCGCCTTGCTTGACGTGGTCTATCGAACCGGCCAACCGTTCGTGGAAAACAACCTGGTGGCCAGGCTGCCGCGATGGCCGAAAGTCAGCCTGGCCGACATCATCGTGGACTTTGTTTTTCTGCCGCTGCGTGAGACGGACGGCGAGGTGTCCGGCGTTTTTGTGCATGGTCTGGACCGCACCGGCCTGGAACTGATCAAGCGCGCGCCCGACGGCGCCACAGCCGCGCTGAGCCTGCCGGTGACGGAGCGCCAGCTCGCGCACATGGCGCGTCCGACCGACAATCTGCTCGATGTCTTTCGCATCAACAGCGGCAAGGTTGTGCTACGCCGCGAGCGTGTGCGCCTGCAGGACGTCGCGGCCAATGCAGTGGAGCTGTCGCGCCCGGCGATCGATGCTGCTTGCCATGCGCTGAAAATCGACTGGCCTGCCGCACCGATCTGGCTCGATGCCGAACCGGCGCGGCTGTCGCAGGTTTTCACCAACCTGCCGACCGATTCGGCCAAATACGTGGCACAGGGCGAGCAGATCGGCTTTGGCTCACGGCTGCGCGGCGCCGACGTGGTCGTCGTCATAGCCGACACCGGCATGGGGATCCCGGTCGACATGGCTGTGATCTTTGACATGTTCACCCAGGTAAATCGAACGCTGGACCGCGCGCAGGGCGGCATCGGCATCGGACTGTCGTTGACGCGAACAGTGGTGGGCCTGCATGGCGGCACGGAGACGGCCAGCAGCGACGGCTGCCACAGGCAGCGAGTTCACCGTAACGCGGCCTGTGGCTGCCGCGCCGCAGGCACCCGCGCCGCGCCAGGCCGCCACGCTGGTCGCCGCGCAGCCCCCGTCCGGTCGGCGCATTCTGGTTGTAAACGACAACGTGGACGCGGCTGAAACCATGGTGATGCTGCTGCAGCTGTCGGGTTACGAGGCGCGCACGGCCTTCAACGACCGGGAAGCGCTGGCAATGACCGGCCGTTTTCGGCCGGAGTTGGTGTTTCTCGATATAAGGCAGCCCGGCATGGACGGCCATGAAGTCGCGAACCGCCTGCGCTCTAACCCGGCAACCGCATCCTCCCGAATGATCGCGCTGACGGGTTGGGGCACCAGCGAGGACGTGCGCAAGGCCAGCGCTGCGGGTTTCGACGCGCAACCTGACCAAGCCGGTTGAAGCCGAGCGTGTCGCTGCGGTGCTGACCGAATTTTTACCTGTGACCACTGGCTCTTCGGCCAGAAACGAAGATTGAGGACCCATTCAATGAAGTTATTTCAGCCCGACTCGTCGGTGACGCCTGCCCGCGCTGCCCCTGCCGATTCTGGTGCTGTCCCAGCGCCGGAGTCAACGCGCGCTGAAGCGGCACGCTTCGCTTTACTCTGCCGAATCGCGCCTGTTCTGCGGCACGACATGGCCGGCTCCATGCAGCCGATCTCCATGATTGCCATGGTGCTGCAGCGGCGCATGCAGGCGCCTGAGCCGGACATGCAAGCGATTGCCAAAAACACCGCATCCATCAGCGCTTTGACCAAAGACGCGATGGCCGCTGGCATGGACGCAATGGGCTGGCTGACTCAGCGTGACGACGCACCCATCGAACTTCAAGCCGGGCTGCAGGAGATGACGCGGATGTTGACGATAGAGCTGTCGGCATGCGGCCTGCAACTGGTCAGCGAAGCAGGGCTGCATGCGCCTCAGGTGCCCAGGGGGTTTGTTCGCACCGTGCTGGTCGCTGCCGTTCTGGCTTTTTGCGATGGACCGCGCGAGGCCGGCACGCTGAGCATTCGAGTCGAAAGTAGTCTAGACAATGGGTCGGGCGGGATGCCTGGAAGCGCTTTGATTGTGCGTCGAACTCCTGACCCCGAGGCTGCTGGTTTTGCAGAGTCGTTAGCCCCAACAAGAACCAGACCGATCGGCTGGGACGACGTCCAGGCTCTTGCAAGCCTGTTCGGTGTCCCGGTAACCCTCGGTGCGGGCTGGGTCAAAATCCGACTGCCGCAGTAATCCGGGTGCTGACCTAGCTGAAAAGGCCAGAGTAGCCTCCATGCTTGCATGGGTCGGGATGCAGTACCGGGGATGGCTTCCAAATCAGGAATGACGCGCTGGCTCCGGCGCGGCTGGCAACTCCCGGTAGAGCTTGTCCAGCAACTGTTTGCCGCTGGAAAACTCACCGAGTTCACGTTGTTCCCCCATCGACCTGCGGACGCGGCGCAGGAATCTCGAGTACGGGTGGCTACTGGCGTAATGCCTCAAGGGCGTATGGCCGCGGACGATACCCGCAATGCGCTCCGAGTTTTCCACTCCGTCCGATTGCGCATCGACAACCGCCGTGCCAGTGGTTTTTTGAATAAACATCGTAATATTTCCGCCGTCTTCTGAAAGGGAATGCTCCTTTTCAGAAAGCCCGACTTTCTCTGCCAGTTTGCGCAGTGTGGTGATATTGAAGTGGAATATGTGCGCTTCGTGAAACGTGCTTTTTGGTGACTGGCAGGTTGCCTCGATGTTTGGCACTTCCACGACCAGCACGCCGCCTGGTTTCAGGAGCGTGCGCAGTTTGGTCAGGACTGCAGCAGGGTCTTCGGTGTGTTCCAGCACATGCCAGATCGTGATGATGTCAAAACCTTGAGCCGGCAATTCGAGGTACTGCACAAATCCGACATCGACCCTGAGCCGGTATTCACCGATGGAATATTCCGCGTAGCCCTTGTTGGGTTCGATGCCGCTGACGCTGTGGCCAAGGGTTTGAAGCAAATAGGCAAATTCGCCACCGCCAGTGCCGACATCGAGTACAGAAAGGGACCGCGAAAGCAGCCGCCCTATTTTTCGATAGCGGTCAATGGCGACCTTTCCCGCGCGCAATATATGTTTCGGCTTCGGGTGATAGGTGCCCTTATAGCTGACGCGGTAGTCGTCTTCATAAAAAGCGCGCGGGCTGTGCGGCAGCGGATCGGACCAGACAAGACCGCATTTTTCGCAGATCACCGTCCTGAGCGGTTTGCCGCTCCGGCTCCTGTTTGCAAGGACCGAAACTCCGGTGCCCCCGCACAGATTGCACGGAATCGAACAGGTCTGCTGTGGTGCGTTTGCGTGTTGTGTCATGGTTGTTTTCGTTTCGGGTGTGGAGGGCGGACGTTGGGGCCTTTTACAAACAGTGCGCCTGCGGGCTGCTTTGATGAAAAAAAGGAAGCCGGCGGAGGCTCAGCGGAGGCTAGCTCGGCTATATCGCGTCTGCCAAGAAGCATAAATTTGATGGAAAAAGCTTTCAATCCAGCGACGAGACTACTTGTGCCAGGCCATCATGCTTGGGAGATTGAATCAGCGGACTTTAGCGGTCGTTTGTCCACGCGGGACATTCTGGATCGACGGTATCACTCCGTGCGGCCTGTAGTCGGCCGGCCGTCAGTGCTGCTTTGAGCTTGAAATGCCCGATGCTTTTGACGGCCGGCAAGAAGACTGGACGGTGCCTGGCGCTTCAAAGGCCGGCTGCGGTGCGAAGCGCAGCTGCTTTATCGGTGCGCTCCCAAGTGAACTCGGGCTCGTCTCGGCCGAAGTGGCCATAGGCCGCAGTTTTTTCGTAGATCGGGCGCATCAGGTCGAGCATCTGGATGATGCCTTTCGGACGCAAATCGAAATGCTCGTTGATGAGCGCTGCAATCTTGCCGTCGGAGATCACGCCAGTGCCTTCGGTGTACACCGTGACGTTCATCGGGCGGGCCACGCCGATTGCATAGGCAACCTGAATCTGGCATTGGCGCGCAATGCCGGCAGCCACAATGTTTTTCGCCACGTAGCGCGCCGCGTAGGCGGCCGAGCGTTCAACCTTGCTCGGGTCTTTGCCGCTGAAGGCTCCACCACCGTGCGGGCAGGCGCCGCCGTAGGTATCGACAATGATCTTCCGGCCTGTCAGGCCGCAGTCGCCCTGGGGTCCACCGGTGACGAAGCGGCCGGTCGGGTTGATCAGGTATTTGGTTTCTTTCAGCCATTCCTTCGGCAGCACCGGCTTGATGATTTCCTCAATGACGGCCTCAATGAAAGACGCTTTCATGCTGGTCGGGGTGGCGCTCTGGTCGGGGTGGTGCTGGGTCGAAAGCACGACGGTATCGATGCTGTGCGGCTTGCCATCGACATAGCGCATGGTGACCTGGCTCTTGGCGTCGGGCCGGAGGAAGGGTAGGCGACCGTCTTTGCGCAACTGCGCCTGGCGCTCGACCAGACGGTGCGCGTAATAGATCGGCGCAGGCATCAGTTCGGGGGTTTCGTCACAGGCATAGCCGAACATCAGTCCCTGGTCGCCGGCGCCGGTGTTGAGGTGGTCGTCGCTGGCGTGGTCCACGCCCTGGGCGATGTCGTTCGACTGCTTGTCGTAGCAGACCATGACGGCGCAGCCGCGGTAGTCGATGCCGTAGTCGGTGTTGTCGTAGCCGATGCGCTTGATGGTTTCGCGGGCGACCTGGATGTAGTCCACATGCGCGTTGGTGGTGATCTCACCGGCCAGCACCACCAGTCCGGTGTTGCACAAGGTCTCGGCGGCGACACGCGAGCGTGGGTCCTGCTTGAAGATCGCGTCGAGGATTGCGTCGGAAATCTGGTCGGCCACCTTGTCGGGATGGCCTTCGGATACGGACTCGGATGTGAAAAGAAAATCGTTCGCCATTGCGTACACTCCTGCGGGTTGGTCGGCGCGTTGCCGGCTTCGAGTGCTGCGGCGAACGCTTTAGCAGTTTTTTTTAACGTCGCCCTGCAAGTTGTTCAGTAACTCGGCGACGTTTTAATTATAGAACCCGTTCCTTTTCCGCTGCGATCCTGTCATCCGACCTACCGAATGCGCTGGTTATTTCGCTTTTTTTCTGTCTGGCCGCTGGCCGCGCTACACACGCTGGGAGCCGCACTGGGCTGGCTGGTCTGGGCCTCCAGCAGCAGCTACCGGGCGCAGTTTCGTGCCAACGTGGCGCAAGCGGGGCTGAGCTTCGAGGCGGCACGGCCGGCCATCGCCCATACCGGCCGCTTCGTCGCTGAACTTCCCAAACTGTGGATGCGCCCTGCCGGGGAATCGTGCTTGCGCGATGTGCGGATTGACGGCGCCGAGCATGCCCATCAGGCCGCAGCCGCTGGCCACGGCGTGATTTTTTTCGGCGCACATTGCGGCAGTTTCGAACTCGCATCCCAGGCACTGGGCGAGCTTTATGGTCCGGTCACAGCGATTTACCGGCCGTCCCGCCAGCCGTGGCTTGCGCAGCTAGAGCGCGTGGCCCGCAACCGCCGCGGCCTTACTGTGCTGCCGGCTGACTTGGGTGGCATCCGGCTGATGCACCGGGCGCTCAAGGCCAACCAGGCTGTGGCGCTGCTGATCGATCAGGTTCCTCCAGACGGGCAGGGCGTGTGGGCGCCTTTTTTTGGCAAGCCGGCCTACACCGTGACGCTCGCTGCCCGGCTGGCGCTGCAGACCGGCGCCGCGCTGCTGCCGGTAAGCTGCGAGCGGCTGAACGGCGGGCGTGGTTATGTGCTGAAGATCTGGCCTGCGCTGGACGCTGGCGCACGGCTCGAAGCGGCACAACGCAAGGGTGCGGCCCGCGCCGAGCTGCTCGCGCTCGTCACCCGGCTGAACGAGGCCGTCGAGGCGATGGTCTTGGCCCAGCCTGACCAGTACCTCTGGGCCTATAGCCGCTACAAGACGCCGCGCACCGAAACGGCAACCGGCCGGTCATGAACCCGGGCATCCTTCCAATTGAATTTGAAAGCTCGACGGCATGCTCGGTAGCGTTCTGACCTCCTTGGGTATTTTCGCGATGCGCATGCTCGCTTTTCTCCCCTTGCGGCTGATTCGGGGGCTGGGCCACTTGCTCGGCCTTTTTCTTCACGCTTTTGTCGGCTCGCGCCGGCACGTTGTGCACACCAACCTTGCACTGTGCTTCCCCGAGCTTTCCGATGCAGCGCGTCGGCAACTGGCCCGTCAGACCTTCATTTATTTTGCGCAAGCCTGGCTGGACCGTGCATGGCTCTGGCACGCACCGCTCTCATGGGTGCGGCGCCGACTCAACGTCACTGGTGCCGTCAATGAGTTGCAGGGCAACGCGCCGACAGTCATTTTTGCGCCGCATTTTGTGGGCATCGATGCCGGTTGGGCCGCTTTGGCGCTGCAGGTACCGAGGCTGTCCACCACCATCTACACCGATCAGTCGAACAAGGGTGTAGACCGTTGGATTCTTCAAGGGCGCCAGCGTTTTGGCAACCTGCGCCTGTTTGGGCGCGCCGATGGCGTGAAGCCCATCGTCGGCGCACTGCGCGCCGGGCAGCCGCTTTACCTGTTGGCCGACATGAATTTTGGCCTCGAGGAATCGGTGTTTGTGCCCTTCTTCGGTGTGCAAGCTGCCACCGTGCCTTCGCTGTCGCGCTTCGCGCGATTGGGGCGAGCCAAGGTGCTGGCTGCGCTGGCCCACATGACCGACCGCGGCTACGAGCTTCGGCTGACCGCCGCCTGGCCGGACTTCCCCAGCGGCGATGCGGTGGCCGACACGGCGCGCATGAACGCCTGCCTGGAGCAGTACATCGCCGAATGGCCAGCGCAGTATTACTGGGTTCACAAACGCTTCAAAACCCGGCCAGAGGGCGAGCCAAGCGTTTATTGATCGCGCCCCCGACCGGCTCTAAGGCAAGCTCGTCGATATGATTTTTGTAGCTACTAACGCCCGTATTTGTTGGCCAAAACCGACATTTAGGTGATGAACCAGCGCCGGCTAAGCGGCTGCCTCAGACCCGGAGTCGGGGTCGGCTGCGGGCAGGCCCGGCGCGGCGGTGCCTTCCTTCAGTGGCGGATGCGCCCAGTCCGAGAGCTGCAGCGCAACCTCGTCCACGCCGCGCCGCTTCAGCGCCGAAAACAATTTCACGGTGCCGCCCCCGGCCTGCAGCTTCACGATCTGCAGCGCCTTGTCGGCTTCTTTTTTGTTGAGCTTGTCGGACTTGGTCAGCAACACCAGAAACTGCAGCCCGTCCACGACACGCGGGCGAATCACGTCCAGCAAAATTTCGTCAAGCTCGGTCATTCCCAGTCGCGGGTCGCACAGCAGCACCACGGCTTTGAGGTTGTCGCGCGTCTGCAAGTAGTTACCCATTACCTGTTGCCAGCGGTACTTGGCTTCTTTGGGTACGGCCGCGTAGCCATATCCCGGCAGGTCGGCCAGCACGGCGTCCGTCACACCGTGTTTGCCCACGGTGAACAGGTTGATGCTTTGCGTGCGGCCGGGTGTTTTCGAGGCGTAAGCCAGCCGGTGCTGCTGCGTCAGCGTGTTGATGCAGGTCGATTTTCCGGCATTGGAGCGCCCGACGAACGCGATTTCAGGAACCTCCAGCCGTGGCAGGTGTTTGAGCTCGGGCGCGGTCGTCAAAAATTTCGCCGTGTGGAGCCAGCCCATCGCGAGTTTCGCCTCCGCGCTGCGCGCAGAAGCAGCCGGTGCGGCGGTAGGCGAAGAAGCAGGATCGGTCATGCAGGCAATCGAAATAGGGAAGTGGGGAGCGGCAGTTCCGTGAAGTCGCGTGGCAGCGCAGACCGGCACGGGTAGCGAAGCAGGTGAAGTTGGCCAGATCGCCAAAGCTGGCGATTACAAACCCTTCTGCGTCGGCGCTGCTGTGTCCCATTGTAAAATCAGGCGTTTTTTAACGACTTTTTGCTGCAACCATCCCAACCCCTCCCATGCTTGAATTGAAGATGATCGCTCCCCACCTCAACGCTTTCATTCTGGCTTCGGCCTGCCTGTGGGCTGCGGCTCCGGTTTTTGCGGCCAGTCATGCGGCGCCAGCGGCGGCGCCGGCGCCAGCGGCGGCTCCGCCGCTGGCTTCGGCACCAGCAGCTGCGCCGGCCGCTGCAGCGGCAAAGCCGGACCTGGCGCGCGGGGAGGCCAGCTACACCGCAGTTTGCGCGGCCTGCCACGGCGCCGACGGAAATTCGGCCACGCCAGCCAACCCCAGCCTGTCGCAGCAACACCCGGAATACCTGGTCAAGCAGTTGCAGGAGTTCAAAAGCGGCGCCCGCAAAAACGCCATCATGCAGGGCTTTGCCGCCGCGTTGAGCGAAGCCGACATGCGCAACATCGCGTACTGGGCGGCGTCCAAAAAAGCCAAGGACGGCTTTGCCAAAGACAAAGACCTGGCGGCGCTGGGCGAGAAGATTTACCGTGGCGGCGTCGCCGACCGGCAAATCGCTGCCTGTGCCGGTTGCCATAGTCCGAGCGGCGCGGGCATTCCGGCTCAGTACCCGCGTCTGGCCGGGCAGCATGCGGATTACACCGCGACGCAGCTGACGTCGTTTAGGGACGGCATTCGAAAGAACAGCTTGCAGATGAATCAGGTCGCAGCAAAGCTGAACGACCGCGAGATTCGAGCGCTGGCGGACTACGTCGCCGGCCTGCGGTAAGCCGCCTGCTCCCGGCCGCGCGGGCTGGTGCAGTCGGGCCCCTCTTGCGGGACATCGCCCTGCAGCACGTCGCGGCGACCACCCGCCTGGCACGTGATATCAGGCGTGTCTTTTTGTCGAAGGCCCGCCTTTTTCGTACTTGGCGCCAGCCCTTGTCGGCGTTCAACCGTGTTGCAGCCGATGCGTTGAAGGCGTCCGCACGGCGCGCCAAAGGGTGTTCCGGGAACCCCGCTCGCTGAGGTTGAATCCTTGTAAGAATTGCCTGCGTATCCAGACTAACCTGCAGCAGCGCAGCAAAGGCGCGCGTCAGTCAACCCCATACAAAGGAACCGCCATGCTCATCAAAACGCACTCCACCGGAATGGACCACCTCACACCGAGTGAGATCACGTCGGCGCGCGACTATTACGCCAGGCGCGACGCCATCAAGTTGATGGCCACCGGCGCTGCGGGCGCGACGCTGGCCGGCTGGGCCGGACGAAAGGCCTTCGCGCAAAGCGTGCCCAAGCCCGGCAAGCTGGCCGATCTGGCGGGTGCGAAATCGGCGGTGGCCGGTGCGGTCGTGATGGAGAAAGTGACCGATTACAAGGACGCCAGCACCTACAACAACTTCTACGAGTTCGGCACCAACAAAGACGACCCGGCCAACAATGCCGGCAAGATGGTGACCAAGCCGTGGTCGATTGCGGTCGAAGGCCTGGTTAAAAAGCCGCAGACGTTTGCGCTGGAGGACCTGCTTAAGTTGAGCGCCCAGGAGGAGCGGATCTACCGGATGCGCTGCGTCGAGGGCTGGTCGATGGTGATTCCGTGGGTCGGCTATTCGCTGGCCGAATTCATCAAGAAGGTCGAGCCTTTGGGCAGCGCGAAATACGTGGAGTTCGTGACGCTGGCCGACCCGAAAACCATGCCCGGTGTCGGCGCCCGCGTGCTGCAGTGGCCTTACGTCGAGGCGCTGCGTCTGGACGAGGCGATGCACCCGCTGACGCTGCTTGGCTTTGGCATGTATGGCGAGGTGCTGCCGAACCAGAACGGCGCACCGGTTCGTCTCGTTGTGCCCTGGAAGTACGGCTTCAAAAGTGGCAAAAGCATCGTGAAGATCCGCTTTACCGACACCGAGCCGCGCACTGCATGGGTCAAGTCGGCAGCGCAGGAGTACGGCTTTTATTCCAACGTCAATCCGAATGTGGATCACCCGCGCTGGAGTCAGGCCTCGGAGCGCCGCATTGGCGACGGCGGACTGTTTGCCAAAAAAATCAAGACCCTGATGTTCAACGGCTACGAGCCGCAGGTAGGGCAGCTTTACGCCGGCATGGACCTGAAGAAAAACTTTTGAGCCTGCGCCTGTGACCGTGAATCAGAAATGGCTGCTGCATCCGGCGGCCAAGCCGATGATGTTTGCCGCTTGCCTTTTGCCTTTCGCCTGGCTGTTCTACTCGGCCCTGACCGACCAACTGGGGGCCAATCCGGCCGAGGCGCTGATTCGCGCAACCGGGGACTGGACGCTGCGCTTCCTGTGCATCGTGCTGGCAGTCACCCCGCTGCGCACGCTGACCAACACCCCGGCACTGGCGCGGTTTCGGCGCATGCTAGGGCTGTTCGTGTATTTTTATGTTGTCGTTCACCTGCTCAGCTACAGCGGATTTGACATGGGCTTTGACGTTACCGATATTGCTGTGGACATCGCAAAGCGGCCGTTCATTCTGGTCGGCTTCACTTCCTTCGTGCTGTTGACGCCGCTGGCCGCGACCTCGTTCAACGCGGCCATCAAGAAGCTGGGGGCCAAACGCTGGCAGCGGCTGCACAAGCTGGTCTATGTCATCGCGGGGCTCGGCTTACTGCATTTTTTCTGGATGCGCGCCGGGAAAAATGACTTCGCCGAGGTGTTCGTTTATGCCGCGATCGTTGCGTTACTGCTGGCTTGGCGTGCGGCCCAATATTTGAAGAAAAAGAGCATTAAACCCAATAAAATAGGGCGTGAGCAGCTATTAAAACAGTAGCGTTTGGCGGATGCTGCGCAACCGAGACAGGCTCCGTTGCAGGCCTGTGAACCCGTTTGCAGCGCCACGCCGACCGGCCGTCTGTTGGGCTCTGGCGTTTGCTGCACTGGTCGGTTGAAGATCGGGGTTATGGGTGAAAAAGCAGGCTGCGCAGC
>JAJAYS010000241.1 GCA_026786065.1 Polaromonas sp. | reverse complement strand
TGAGGTCGTACTTGAGTTGCCTAACTTCGATCTTGCCCATGCCCAATTGTCTTGGCATCGGCTCCGAAATTCAATTGCTGACTTCACCCGCAGAGTGTTCGTTTACCAAAGTGAGGTCACGGATTCAGGTGTTTGATGCGCATAAGGACGACGGGAGCAACATTCGCGCGCGATACATCCCTGGCGTAGGCACCCCCTACGCCGACATAGGCGACACCGGCGGAACGCTCGGCTCATCAATTGGCAAAGGGGCCGACCAACGCATCAAGAAGGCGCTGGAACTGCTGGACGAGGAAATCGACAAGGTTCCTGCGCAACAAACGCTGCGACTCATCAACGTGTCGGTTTTCGGGTTCTCTCGCGGCGCTGCTCAGGCCCGCGCCTTCATCCGCGATCTGGCCGCGAAGTGCAAGGCGGACGACGGTGCGCACGTGTACCGCGGCAAGCCGGTTCGCGTGGCTTTCACTGGCCTGTTCGACACTGTGTGTTCGGCCTACGACTCCCTGGCATCCGCCACGCTCACCACCAACGGTGGGCACAACGGCTGGGCCCACGACATGAAGCTGCCGCCGATGGTGGAGCAAACCGTGCACATGAACGCGGCGCACGAGTTGAGGCGGCGGTTTCCGTTGGACTCGACTCGCATCGATGCCGGGTACCCGGACAACACGGTCGAAATCTGGTATCCCGGCGTTCACTCCGATGTCGGAGGCGGCTACGAATTACAGTATCAGGGGCGCGAGAACACCATTTCACGGTTCGCCTTGAATCAGATGTTCGATCTCGCTTTCGGGGCCGGCGTCCTGTTTCAAAGGTTGGAGGAGCTTGATCCGGTCGTCCAGCGTGAATTCAACAAGGACGATCCTGACCTGCGCGCCGCCTTCAACGCCTACATCGACGCTGTGCCTGTCAAGACAGGCCCCATGGAGGTCGTACAGGCGGCACACATGGAGTTGTGGCATCGCTGGCTGAAAAAGCGGGTCACCTCTGAAGTTACCCTGCCCTCGGTCAGCCGCATGCAACAGGCTCGCCAGAGCGCACTCGCGGTCGAGCGGGAGAAATCGCGTGAAGTGATGCGGTTGTTGAACGAGTCACCTGCAGCAGGCGCCTACCCCGCGCCGCTCCCCGCCGGATATGAACAGGCGGCGCATCAATACCGTGGAGTGCGTGAGGCGCGCTTGACGATCGACGACTGCCTTGACGACTTGCGCGAAGAGGACGCCAAGTATTTGCTGGACGTTCGCGTAATTCTTGCGAAGGCCCGTCGCCGGCTGGCGCTTACGCTGCGCGAGAAGACCATCCAGGCGGCCTGGGAGAACGAAACACCATTGCCGGTGGCTGTCGAGTCCTTCTTCGACCGCTTCTCGCACGATTCGGTCGCCCACTTCGACTACGACACCAGCCGCCTCAGCGACTGGCGAACGATCTTCTTCGGCAACACGAAGTACAAGCCCAGCTGACAACGTAGACCCGGTGCTGACGCAGATCCACGACCGGTCGCTGGCACCCGTTTTACGGTCGAACCGGCCCGCCCCTGCAAGCCGGGACGGGCGGCCCCCCCTGAGCACCCCTTGTGCACCAGCGCCGCCGGCCTTTGCGGCGCAGTTGCAAAGGGTCAAGCCCGCCTATGCCCACGCCAGCAGCGCCGGCGCGGAGCGCGCAGCCGTGCTGTTGCTGCAATCGCTGGAGGCCCGCCACAAGACCTGGCTGGGCCGCGGCACGGTGCGCAGCTTCACGGCCGGCAGCAGCTTCGTGTTGACGCAGTCCAGCCTGGACGGTCTGGCGACGATGGTGGCCGCCCACACCGAACGGGACCGCCAGTTCTTGTTGACCGACGTGATCCACGCCGGCATCAACAACCTGCCCCGGGACATCGCGCGTGCGCTGGGCCTGGACGCCACCCGCCCGGGCACGGCCGGTGATGTCGATCTGCTGCAGCCCTGGCTGCCCGAGCCGGTGCGGCTGCAGGCCAGCAAGAGCGGCTACGCCAATGCGTTCTCGGCGCTACGTGCGGCGGTGCCGTGGCGGCCCTGGCCCGGTGCCGACATGAACGACCCGACAGGGGCCGTGCTCAACCCCCGCCCCACCGCCCCGGGCCTGCAGACGGCCACCGTGGTGGGCCCCGACGGCCAGGCCCAGGCCCAGGCCGGCGGCGCCGATGAGATTCACGTCGATCGCCTGGGCCGCGTGCGCATCCGCTTCCCCTGGCAGTCGGGCTCGCACACCAGTGCCCAGGTCAGCCGCAGCAGCACCTGGGTGCGCGTGGTGCAGCGCCGGGCGGGCGGCAGTCACGGCAGTCAGTGGCTGCCGCGCATCGGGCAGGAGGTGCTGGTCAGCTTCATCGATGGCGACATCGACCGGCCTTTGGTGCAGGCCGCGCTCTTCAACGGCCGCGGTGAAGCCGGCACGCCGGCCACGCCCGGTGGGGTTGCGACTGCGGCCGCTCCGGCCGGGGCTGCCGGGGCTGCCTGGTATGCTGCGGATGCCGGGGCTGCTGGGAATGCTGCGGCTTTTGCGCTCAGCAGCGATCACATGCCCAGCGCCCAAGGCAGTCTGAGCGGAGGTAACGCGCCGGCCTGGCGCGGTGCAGCGCCGGGCAAGGCGGCCGCCGGGGCCCGGGCGCAGAACAACGCCGCGGCGCTGTCGGGGGTGAAGACGCAGGAGTTCGGCGGGGCCGGCTTCAATCAGCTGGTGTTCGATGACAGTGACGCTCAGCTGCGGGTGCAGCTGGCCAGCACGCAGCACGCCAGTCAGCTCAATCTGGGGCATCTGGTGCACCAGGCGGACAACCGCCGGGGCAGCTTCAGGGGCCTGGGGTTCGAGCCGCGCAGCGATGCGTTCGGCGCCGTGCGGGCCGCCCGCGGGGTGCTGCTGTCCAGCTTCGGGCAGCCGCCCAGCACGGCCAGTGGCGACAACGCCGCCGGGGTGGCGCTGGCGCGGCAGTTGGTGACGCTGGCCGGTGTGCTCAGCGGTGCGGCCGAGTCGCACCGGACGACGCAGCTGGCAGCGCATCTGGGCAGCCACAAGGCAGGGGCTTCGGTGTCCAGCCCGAAGGAGTCACAGCTGCCGGCGCTGTTGACGGCCCTGAAGGGCATGGTGGCCGAAGGGGATGCAGAGGCGGCCACGAGCGACGCGGCAGCCAGGAACGTCGCCACGGGACAGGACAAGTTGCCGCACGCCACCGATCCCGTCGTGGCCATCACCTCGCGCGCCGGGCTGGCGCTGGTGGCCGGGCAGGACTTGCAGTTCACGGCCGCAGAGTCGATCACGCTGGCCGCGGGGGACAACCTGCACCTGGCCTCCGGCGGCGCTGCGCGCATCTACACCGGGCAGAGCATCGGGATGCTGGGTGGCGCGGTAAAACCCGGACAGCAAGCCGCCGGCAAGGGGCTGACGTTGATCGCCGGCAGCGGTGCGGTGGAGTTGCAGGCCCAGGCCGCTCAGCTGACGGTGGCCGCCCGGCAAAACGTAGCCGTGCAGAGCAAGGCCGCCAGCGTGGACTGGGCCGCAGCCACGAAGATCACGCTGGCCACCGCAGGCGGGGCCAGCATCGTGATCGAGGCTGGCAACATCACGGTGATGTGCCCGGGGAAGCTGGCGGTGTGGGCGGGGAGGAGGAGTTTTGTGGGGGCGGAAAAGGTGCAGTACGCGCTGCCGGCTCTGCCCAAGGGCGATTTAACGATCAATCGCAAGTACCGCTTCTCGTTGTGACTCAGCGTCATCTCCTAAAGCATCGTCACTTGCCATGTTGATCAGCCCCCCTTTTCTGCTCTCCCGCAACGCCGACGAGGCCGAAGACGACTGGATCGACCGCTGCATGGTCGGCGGACGCCCCGGCCAGGGTGCTTTTCCGGTGAGCTACAACCTCGGCTGGCACGGGGGCCAGCACCTGGACGCGCCGATGAACGGCACCCAAAGCGAGCCGGCGCGCGCGGTCGCTGACGGCGACGTTGTGTTTGTGCGCCAACCCATCGCTCAGCCTGCCGGGCCCCTGCCGCCCGATCACCCACAGGCCTACAACGGTTGGACCGATAACGGGGTGATCGTCATTCGCCACGGCACCGAAATCGGCGAAGGAGCCAACGCCGCGGTAACGTTCTTCTCGATCACGATGCACTTGAGCGAGATCGACGCTGCAGTGCAACTGGGCCGCCGTGTGTACCGCAAGGCTCGGCTGGGAACGGCGGGGCAGATTTACGGCAACACGCAGCGGCAGATCCACTTCGAGATCGTTTGCGATCAAGACAACCTGCAGCGTCTGACAGGGCGAGCCGTTGGCGACTTGCCAACCGATGCAGAAGGCCGGACTGACGCCATTTACGGCTCGACGTACTTTCATGTGCCGGCCGGTGCCGATTTCTTTGAACTGCCCCCTTTGGCGCACCTCACGCAGGCCATGACGCAGCCGCCGCGCACGCGGGGCCAGCCAGTGCCCCCGCCGGTGGCGCAAGCGGCCGCTTACACGAGTACCGAGGCGTCGGTGGTGGAATTGCGTTTTGCGAATGGCCAGGGCGCTGCCGGTAATCGCGGCGACGCTTACTTGACCACTTACCAAGAAAGCGGCACCCAGGTCGGCCCTGTGCTTGAGGAAAACGATGGCGAGTACGACCTGTATTCGAACGCCGTGGCCATCTGCAACGCCTACCCCGACACCGGCCGCCCCGCGCCCAGTGCTGTGTTCGAGTTGCTGCGCTTTGGCCGTGTAATCGGGCCGGATGCGTTGAGTCCCGCTGATGTGCCGCATTGGCGTGAGGTCAACTATCCAGGGGGTCGAGGTTGGGTCAATCTCAATGCTGCAAACGTGCACAAGTTCAGCGACGCAGATTTGCCGCACTGGAAACGGTGGCGGCTGGTCGATGACGCGGTGGGGCAGGACAGCCGCTGCGACTTGGCCGTGATCCGCGGCTGGCTGGATGCCAACGGCGACGGCAGCGTCAACCCAGGCGAAGCCACGGCACGGCTGGCCGATCCGACCCTTGTGGCCAAGCTAGCGCGTGCAGTCTGCAAGTTTCCGACCGAGTGGGATGCAGCGACCATCGACACGCGCTGGGGTTGGCTCAAAACTTCGACACCAGAGAACCCAGAGCCGCTGTCCGATGTCGACTTCGAGCGGCTGCGCACGCACATCTCAGCACTCGCGTTCTGGCCCGGGGGCATGGGCATCAATGCCCATCATTGGCATTGGCAGCCAAGGGAATTTGTGCGGCAGTTTAGGAAATGTCCGTGGCTAAGTGCTGGCGAGTTCGTCCGTGTTTATCCGAACAGAAAGTTTCCTGTAGGTGCGTTGACGCAAGAAGGAAACGGGCGCACTCCTGAATCGATTCGCGAAAATTACAGAATTTCGATCAATCGGTGCATGAATAAGCATTTTGTCATTACTCCAGTTCGGAAAACGCACTTCTTCGGTCAAGGCGCGGTTGAATCCATCTACCTTGCGCTGATGATGGAAGGTTCTGCAAACTTTAGCCGCAACCCGCGGCACGCCAGCCTCCAGGCTGAGGCCGTTAGTTTTTACGTTCCCACCAATCCGAACGATTACTTGTTCTATCTAGAAGGGCGGCTAGGCAACGTCGATCCGGGTGACGGGCCGAAATTTCGAGGCCGAGGAATGAAGCAACTCACTGGCAGAGAAAATTACTCAAAGTACTGGGTCTACCGCGGATGGCTGGCACCTTCAACTTTTGACTCAAGCTGGTGGACGAACCCACAGCGACTTCGGGCCCCGAATATTCCAGACCCTCAACGTCTGAGCGTCAATGTTTACAACGCCATTGATGCTGGCGCTTGGTACTGGGAAGCCGGAGCAGCACGCAACCGCTTTAGGACGATCAACATATCAATTAACTCCAATGTTATTGATAGGACTACGGTAAGAACGGTCGCGATCGCGATCAATGGAATAAACAGTCAGGGTGAACCAAACGGTCTTACGGAACGGCTGGAGGCGACTCAAGATGTCGTTCCAATACTGATGGACAACGTTTGATGGCGCTATTGCGTAGTACCGTAATGAGCTTGGGGTTGGTGATTGCCGTCGCCTCCTCCGCCTGTTCCTCTGCTCCGAAGATCTATCGGGTAGGTCCGCTGGAGGCAGCTGTAGAGCTTCCGGCAGGATGGCAAGTGAAACAAATTGACGGTGCAGCTTTGGCCAACCGGCTTGGAAGCTCAGGTTGCATTGTTTTCGCCGGCCCAGGTAACGCCGGAAAAGTGGGGCATCTCTGCCACTTCGTTGATGTCATAGCTCTTGATGGCGTTGGTGTAGTACGCCTTGAGTCACTGCCAAATCACGCAAGATCGGGAATCGACTCATCGGTAGATTGGGTAACACTTTCAGGATCATCCATGCGGCCTCTACTGGCCGCTGCCGGTCGGTCCCAATTCGACGGTGAGCGTGACTGTGACAATTCGGAGGGTGCTTTGTACCGTGCAACCGCTACCTGCTTTGTGTCGATTCAACTCTTATCAGATAAAGGCGCGCTGTTCGCCGAGTTCGTGCTCGTCGACCACGTGAAAAAACGGGAGTTGATGACGGCCGAGCAGGTGCTTCGACTGCTTCCCAAATTCGGGTTTTTGAAGTAGCCGTAGAGCGAGGATCATCGATATGCTGGCTTCTCGTTGCTCCAATTCCGGTTGAACGTCCAGCCCCAGCGGTTTCAAAGTCGGGTTCGTGATTGTCTGGGGCCGTCCAGCGCAGCATTTTGAATATTTAGTCTGACCTGCAGAACCCTGGGAAGCCGCATGGATGCTGGCTAAACGGTGTAATTGCCGATAATCGGAACTCCTGTAATTGATTGCAATCGCTATCAGTTCCTGAGAGTTTTGGAGCGCGCATTTGATGGCCACCGACGACTTCTTCCGCGCCCGGCTGGACTTGATGATCGACATGAAGCACCCGCTGGTGGTGCTCGCCACGCGCATGCCCTGGGCCGACATCGAAGCCTCGCTCGCCCCGCTGCTGGCACACAAGGATCGCAGCGGCCGCTTGGTCCTGGACGCCGACCTCTTCGGCCCTACCGCGCAGCTCGCCGGTGCCGGGCTCCCGAGTTCGACACCAAACGCCGTAAGTGGTTGATTTGTATAGAAGCGAGCCTTTCGGCTGCCACTACAGCAACGACATTTGAGCGTCTTGGGTGGGCTTCTTGAGTTTCAGTGCGGCCAGCACGCTGGCCTGCTGT
>JAJAYS010000240.1 GCA_026786065.1 Polaromonas sp. | reverse complement strand
GTGCGGCCCACCCTCGGCGGCGCCTGCCGCGGCGTTTCTATCCCTCCCCGTCGTTGGCAGGTTTGGACGATGGGGGCGGTTGCACGGTGTAAAGCTGGGTTGTGCTACGCCCCCCCCGCCGAAAAAGGGTAGGCTTTGCTGCGCTGCACCATTTTTGCTGCGCCTTACAGGGGTCTCACCGTGTCATTTTCACTTTCCCAGCTTTTGAAAGCCTCGCAATTGACCCGCCACGGTCGCCTGCTCGACGCCACCCGGCTTATTCAGCGCGTTCTGGGGCATGCGCGTGGCGCGCCCGCGCCGACTGCCGCACGCGAGCCGCAGCAGCCCGCATCGCGCGCCTTTAACCCGTCGGGCGCGCAGGGAGCGGTCGGGCCGGTGGTGGACGTGCCTTTTCGCGACCTGCCGACCGGGTTGGTCAACGAAATGCGCTTTCGGCCCAGCCCCGACGATGCCGAGCCTCAGCCCCGGTTCGGCGAAGCCGACACCGGCTTTGCCGACACGGTCGCCGCTCCCGAAGCGGCCCGGGACGCCGACCCGGCACCGATCCGCCCGGCCGCACCGGTCGGCACGCCGCCTGCGGCCAAGGCAAGGCCAGCGAGCTTTCGCGCCTACCGTTTCGGGTTCGAAGGCGTGGAGTACGCTTACCGCCTCTACGTGCCGCAGGGCCTGCCGGCGCCGACGCCGGCCGGGAAAGCCGGGCTGGCAGCAGTCCCGGCCGACGCAGCACTGGACCCGGCACCGGACGCGGCACCGGACGCGGGCTTGGCGCCTTTGACTTTCTCGTCCACCGGCGCGTCCACGGCTTCGTCCACGCTACCCGGCCCGGCCCAGGCGCCGGCGCTGATCGTCCTGCTGCACGGCTGCAAGCAGGACGCCGCCGATTTCGCCAAAGGCACCGGCATGAACGCGCTGGTGGCCGACAAGAACACGCTGGTGCTCTACCCCGAGCAGTTGGCCAAGGCCAACTGCCTGCGCTGCTGGAACTGGTTCGAGCCTGGGCACCAGTCGCGCGAGGCTGGCGAGCCGGGCATGATTGCCGCGCTGACGCGCCAAGTGATCGCGCAGTATCGCGTGGACCCGACGCGGGTGTACGTTGCCGGCCTGTCTGCGGGAGGGGCGATGGCCGCCGTGCTGGCCGGCGAGTATCCCGACCTGTTCGCCGCCGCCGGGATTCATTCGGGCCTGCCGCAGGGCGCTGCGCGCGATGTGATGTCGGCTTTCAGTGCGATGAAGCGAGGCCCAGCCTCCGGCGGCGCGAAGCTGAAGCCGAGCCCGGCCCGCGACGCCGCCAAAACGGTCGCTGGACCGGTGCCGCTGATCGTTTTCCACGGCACCGCCGACACCACGGTGAACCCAGACAACGCCGGCCACCTCGTCAAGGCGGCGCTGCAGGCGTTTGCCGCCAGCGACCTGCCGTTGAGCGAGAAACGCCTTGCGCCGCCGGAGTCAGGCGGACCTGACGCCGCAGCCAGGGAAAGCGCACGGGGTGCCTCGCGCAGCCTCTTTATTGCAGCCGACGGCACGGTTTATGTCGAATCGTGGGAGATCGATGCCGGACCGCACGCCTGGTCGGGCGGCGACGCTTCGGGCACTTACACCGACCCGGACGGCCCCAGCGCATCGGCGGCCATGCTGGCCTTTTTTGAGCGGCATCGGCGCCGGCTGCACTGAGCCCGGCGCGGCCCGGATAGCGCCCGTTTTTCGGGTTTGGCAGGATCGGGCCAAGACCTCATCGGGACTTCGCCCGGATCTGCAAGGGCCGCACCCGGTTTCGCGGTCTTTGCCCGTCTTCATCAGCTTGCCAACGCCTTCCACCGTTTTCATCCGGCTCCACAGTGTTGCACCGGGGCCGCTCGCTCTGCGGGTGTGGCGGAGCCAACCTACAGCAGCGCGCGAAAGCCGCCAGCATCGGGGCGCAGGAGCTTCAGGTAAATTAGGAGACTATGCTTTCACCCGCTGTTACCGCAGTCCAGGCCCGGTCGCCCGATTTTTCACCGCGCGAGTTCCGACTGGCACTCGGCATGTTCGCAACCGGGGTAACGGTGGTGACAGCGCGCACCGCCGAAGGACGGTTGCTTGGCTTGACTGCCAGCTCCTTCAACTCACTGTCGCTGGAGCCGCCGCTGGTGCTGTGGAGCCTGGCGCACATGGCCGGGTCGATGCCGGACCTGAGCGCCGGCAGCCACTATGCGATCAACGTGCTGGCGGCAGACTAGAAAACGCTGGCCGAAACCTTTGCCAGCAAGCGCGCCGACCGCTGGCAAGGCGTGGCTTTTACTGAAGGCGTGTGCGGCGCCCCGCTGCTCGACGGTGCGGTCGCTACCTTTGAATGCTTCAACCGCAGCCGCTACCATGAAGGCGACCACGTCATCTTTGTCGGCGAAGTCGAGCGCTGCCAGCACCGCCTTGGCGCCGCGCCGCTGCTGTTTCACGGCGGCAATTTCTACACCGAGCATCCGCTGTAGCCGGGCCGCCTGGCGGGCTGTCTGGCGCCCGGCCGTACAGCGGCACAACGGCAGCCAGAGCGCCACACTAGAAGTTCTGCAGCGTATCGAGCTGGGCCTGCATCATGCCGCGCCGGTAGCCAAAATGGGTGCGGAAGTTGTTGGCGATGTCGGCCGCTAGCAGATCGACAGCGCTTGCCCGTGCGCCGATGCTGGCCGCGGTGAGGCCAGTGTCGGTGCCGCTTAAAACGATGAAGTTGACCAGTGTCACGCTACCGCCAGCCGGCACGCTGATGGTTTTGGCAAAGCCGACGCTGGCGCTGCCGGTGGCGGTAGCCCGGGCGCTGGCCGAGCTGAAGGTGGGCGTCATGTCACCGAACACCATGCCGATGTCCCGGTCCCGGTCGATGTTGCTGCTGTCGCTGCCGTCCCAGCTTGTCAGGGCCTTGGTGGTGGCCCCTGGCGTGGCGTAGATGATGCCGCGGCCCTCGGAGCCCAGCGTGCTGTCGTAGCGGGCGGTCACCGAGATCGGATTTCTAGTGGAGTTGGTGAAGGTGTCGGTCCAGCGAGCCCATAGCGCGTCCGGCTGGGTGTAGAACATGCGCCGCACTGCCAGGTCGTGCAGGGTGCGTGCGGCCGACTGCACGTTCTGCGAGACCTGCACTGGCGGGACGGTCCAGCCGCTGCCACCTGAGGCGAAGTTGCCGTTGACCACGTATTCCTTGGTGGCGTCGGTCACCGACACGCTCGCCACCCGTGAGCCATAGGCCGGGCTGTCCTGTTCGAACGACAGCGCCACCGCCTGGCCGGCGTAGGCGCTGAGATTGCCGCTGCCGTCGGAGCCGGTACCGGTGCCTGACAGATTGTCCTGATCGACTCTGTAGATGGTTTCGAGCAGGACGCCTGCGCTGGCGCGCAGGACGACCTGCCAGCTAAAGGGCTCGTCGATAAAAGCCTCGGTGGCTGCGAAGGCCGCAGCGTTGAAAAGCGATGTCCAGGTCAGCGTGATCGGTGCCTGCGCGCCGCTTAGGTTCAGCGTTTGCTGCAGGCGGGCGCCGCGCACCGGGTGCAGGTGCGCATTGTTGGGACCGACGAAAGTCACCGATTTCACACCGTCGCTTTCGCCTAGCGCCGGGCCAAAGGCGGTCAGGCCGGAGTAGGTCTGGTCGGACGGGAAGGGCTGCACATTGGTGCCCAGGTCAACGCTCAGCTGGAGTGCGCCGCTGAACTGGTTGTTGAAGCCGTCGCCGAGCGACAAGTCGACTCGCAAATCCCAAAAGTTCGCCTGGCCTGGCGCGGCCTCAGGGTCGCGGTCGGTCGCCGACACGCTCTGCAAAAAGACGGTGCCCGCCGGCAGCAGTGTCGCGCTGGCCAGCTCGACCACCGGCTGGCTGGGCTGCACGACCAGTCCAGTGTCTTTCACCGGATCGCCCGGGGCTTGGACGGTCGCCGGGCTGCCAGCAGGGCTGCCAGCAGCGCCGCCTCCACCGCCGCAGGCAGCCAGTGAGCTGGCGATTGCGCCAATGGCGCTCAATGAGAATGTTCTGCGGTTCATGGTGAAACCCTCCCTGGGTAGCGATATCGGACTTGCACTACAACGGGCCGAAGCCTCGTCGCCTCCACCACTGCTTCGCGGTGTGAGTTTGTGTATCTTTAATCTTGCTCAGGTGTCTATTCGTAAGAATTGCGAATCTTGCGAGGTAGGACTGCGGCGCGTAGCGATACGTGAAAAAGGCTTACCCACCTTTGATGCAGTGGCCTACCGGAACGCAAGGATGGGCCCGCTGACTCTGCTGCAAACAGGCCGGTCGCGGCCCCAGCCGGTCTGCCTTGCTGCAC
>JAJAYS010000239.1 GCA_026786065.1 Polaromonas sp. | reverse complement strand
CCCTACGAATCCCAAGGCGTGTTGACCACCGAGGCCGAGGCCCGGGCCTCGATGGCGCTGAGCCTGCGCTGGGCCGGGCGCTGTGTGGCCGAGTTCAACCGGCTGGAGAACCACAACGCGCTGTTCGGCATCGTGCAGGGCGGCATGTTCGAAAGTCTGCGCCAGCAATCGCTGGACGCCCTGGTGGCGCACGACTTCCCCGGTTACGCCATAGGCGGCGTCAGCGTCGGCGAGCCTAAGGAAGAAATGCAGCGCATCATGGCCCACACGCCGCACCGGCTGCCGGCACACAAGCCCCGCTACCTGATGGGCGTCGGCACACCGGAAGATTAGGTCGAAGGCGTGGCCTCGGGCGTCGATATGTTCGACTGCGTAATGCCGACGCGCAATGCGCGCAACGGCCACATGTTCACCCGCTTCGGTGACCTGAAGATCCGCAATGCGCGCTACAAGCTGGAGGACGCGCCGGTGGACAGCACGTGCAGTTGCTACACCTGCCGGGGCCGGATGCAGGTCGACGGCAGCACCTCGGGCGGCTTCAGTCGCGCCTATCTGCACCACCTGGACCGCTGCGGCGAAATGCTCGGGCCGATGCTGGCCAGTATTCACAACCTGCATTACTACCTGAACCTGATACAGGAAATCCGGGACGCGCTGGACGCCGGCGCGTTTGCGACTTTCGCGACAAAATTTCGGCAAGACCGCTTACGGGGCGTCTGAATAAAGCCACTTCGATCCACGCCAGTCGACATCGCCCGCTTTTCGCCCTTTTGCCTTTTCGACTTTTTTCCGCCCGGACAAGGACGCCTCATGCACTACCGCCGACTCGGCACCAGCAACCTCCAGGTCTCGGCCCTGTGCCTGGGCACGATGATGTTCGGCAAGCAGACGCCCGACGCCGAAGCCGCGCGCATCGTCGCGTCCGCGAAAGACCACGGCATCAACTTCATAGACACTGCCGACGTTTACAACGACGGTCGCTCCGAAATCATCGTCGGCAAACTGCTTGCCGGACAGCGCGACCAATGGGTGCTGGCCAGCAAACTCGGCAACAAGGCCGGACCGAACGTGAATCAAAGCCACTACTCGCGCAACTGGCTGCTGCTGCAGACCGATGCGATTCTGGCGCGGCTGAACACCGACTACCTCGACATCCTCTATCTGCACCGCGACTACGACGGCGAGAATCTGGAGGAGGCGGTGCGTGCGCTCGGCGACCTGATTCGCGCCGGCAAGATTCGCAGCTTCGGCCTGTCGAACTTTCGCGGCTGGCGCATTGCCGAGGTGGTGCATCTGTGCCGGCAACTGAACCTGCCGCAACCCGCGGTCTGCCAGCCTTACTACAACCTGCTCAATCGTGGCCCCGAGGTTGAAATTTTGCCGGCCTGCGACCACTACGGTCTGGGCGTCGTGCCCTACAGCCCGCTGGCGCGTGGCGTGCTGACCGGCAAGTACCCGCCGGGCCAGCCGCCGCTTGAGGGAAGCCGCGCCGGCAGCGGCGACAAGCGCATCTTGGAAACCGAATTTCACGAAGCATCACTCGTCATCGCGCAGAAGATCAAGGCGCGCTGCGAGGCCCGAGGATGGGCACCGGGCCACTTCGCCGCCGCGTGGGTGCTGGCGAATCCGCTGGTGACGTCGGTCATCGCCGGGCCGCGTCTGCTGTCGCATCTCGACGAACTTTACGGCGCGGCCGATCTAAAGCTGAATGCGGAAGACGAAGCGTTTATCAACGACCTGGTGGTGCCGGGCCACGCTTCGACTCCCGGCTACAACGACCTGGCTTATCCGTTTTTTGGCCGGGTCACCGGCCAGCAGCCGTAAACACCGTCAGCACCCCGGTGTAGCCATACAAGTGGTGCCGGGCAATCTCGCCGCCGGCAAAAAAGCCGACCAGCGGCACGTCGCCGAGCGCCCGCCGCACGATCTGCAGCTCGGCGCTTGGCGCGCCAAAATGCGGGCCGCCGCGCCCCGAACAACTGACATAGACCGCGCCCGCGATGCGCCGGGCCGCTTGCGGAGCCGATTCGGCCGGGGGCGCGTTCAGCGCTTCGGCGACCGCCTGCGTGGTCTCCTGCGGCTCCAGCTCTTCACGAATTTCGGCGCAGATGCGCGTCAGGTCGGCCTTTGCGGCCTGCATGTTGCGCTCGCAAAACGCCAGCTTCATGCCGACGCTGGGCACATCGGCAATCGCGATGCCCCGGCGCGCCGGATCGAGGCCGATCAAATGCCGCACCACCGTGTCGGCGCCGAACTGCCGGGTCTGCAGACGCGCACCGGGGCGGGCGTCGTCCAGCGCGTCTTCCGGCCGGCTCAGGCCAACCAGGGTGGCCCGCACCCTGGTCAGCGCCTCGCGTGGCTGGTCGAGCGATATCCCGAGATCGGCCAGCATCACGTCGAGCGCCGGCTCACCGTCCAGCCCGGTGACGACGTTGGCTTCGCAGGCGGTGATCTCGTGCAGGCTGCTGACCGGCTGGCAACCCTGCGTGACACGCGACATCAGCGTCATGCCGCCGGCCGGATCGCGCGCAAAGGCGACGCCGCTCAGGCCACCGCGAAACACCCCGCCGGCCGCCCCCTGGCCCTTGACGTTGCCGTGGCCACTCAACGCGAACTGCAAAGTGCCGGAGCGGCTCGACGCCAGCCCGCCAAAGACATAGCCGCTTTCGGTGCGCCCGGCCATTTCGGCGACTAGCTCGGCGACATCGGGCGTGCCTGCATCGGCATGGACCAGCGCAGTGTGGGCGTTGAAGCGCCCGCTTTGGGGAGACGGCAGCGGCGACACGCCGGAAAACACCCGGTACTGGTCGTGCGGCAATTCGCACAGCATGACCGCCAGCGCGGGCTCATCGAAATACTCGACGTTGTTCGACGCGATGCCGATGCCAACGGTGCCGCTCCAGTCGGTAATGTCGGGCAGCTCGGCGCTCAAGTGGTCGAGGATGTCCTGCGCGTCGGCGGCATAGTGGTCGGTGATGTAGAGCAGCGCCAGCGTAGGCGCGCTGGCATAGGCCGGCAGCGCGCGGTGCCCGCGCAGTTGCGCCAGAACCAGCGCCGCCGCCACTTGCCATTGCGGATGGGTGGCATGACCGTAGGGGAATAGCTTCATGGGGGGTAGATTACGAACGGGCTGGGGGCGGCTCGGCTCAGAAGAATGAGACACAGACCGAAGGCAAAGTCAGAGGCATGGCGCGAATGGCGAAGGGCGAAGGGCGGTTGGCGCGAAGGCGAAGGCTTGCGCCCCTTGCAGTACGCCAAGTTGCAGAGCGTCGGCTGCCTGCGGCGTCGGCCGGAGACGCGAGCGCCCGGCACCGGCACAAACGCCGCGTTGCCGACCGCACGGCCTATTTTCGGTCCTTGCCTCCAGGGTTTTTCGCGGCCAATTTTTTTAATGTGGTTTTTGCTGCGCGCTTTACGGCGGTTTTGCCCGCAGTACCGGCCTTGGACCCAGTACTGGCGGCTTTGGCAGCGTTGGCGCCTGGCCCGGCGGCGCTACCGGAACGGCCAGCTGGCGTTTCTTTGCCCGCAGCCGGCGTCGGCCAAGCCCCGCCAGTGCGCAGTGCGGTGCTGGCAGAGCGCTGGGCACCGGCGACCTTGGCGATGCCGGCGTGCATGTTCTTGGACATTGCGCTGGCCGCGTCGGTGGCCGCTTGCATTGCGCCTTCCAGCGGCCCGGTTGCTGGCGCGCGGTGGCTGTTGATCGCGGCTTTCTTGGCGACTTCTTTCATCGCGTCGCTGGCGATGGTCTGGAACTGCTGCGTCAGCGCGCCCCACCATTGCATCGGGTCGATCACCCCCGGCGTGCCGGGTGCGGGCGCCAGGTTCGGCGCCTGCCCGGGCGCATTGGCGGCGGCCTCTGCGGCGGCCTCTGGAGGGGGGGCGCTGCCGCTGCCGAAACTCGACGCCGGCACTTCCAGGCCGGCGAAATGGTGCGCCGGGCCGCTGTCGGACCCGGTGGCGGCGGGCCTGGCATCCCCCGGCTTTGCATCGGCTGGCTTGAAGCTGAAGGCGCTGGCCACGTCGCCCATTGCCACGTTCATGCCCTTCAAAGTGGCCAGGGTCATTTTCTGAACCTCCAGCGCCTGGATGGTCGCCTTTAGCGCGGTGGCGTTCTGGTCGAGCCAGAACTGCACCGTCTTGAGCTCCTGAATGCGCTTGTCCAGCTCTTCGACGCTGACCGTCGGCGCCACCCAGCTCGCCAGTTGCGGCATGGCCGTGGGGGGGGGGGCCGCCGCCCGCGGGGGCCCGGGATTGCAAAAAAAAAAAACCGGGGCCCCCGTGGCGCCATTTTGGG
>JAJAYS010000238.1 GCA_026786065.1 Polaromonas sp. | reverse complement strand
CTCCTGGACTTGTTTCGTGCTTGAGTTGAGTGGTGAATCGCTTATTAAACCAGCATGTACGGGCATTAACAGCTATGAAAAAAGTAGCGACTGGTGGGGCGTATCGGCGCTTAACGGCTTTTTTGTCTTCAGCCCGGCTCTATTCCGACCTCCGGGCCTATTAGTCTTGCATTAGCCCTATCTAGCCGTCTTTGGCCGTCTCTGGCCCTCTTTGGCCGCATTGCAGCCCTTGCCGAGTGACCACCGACGCACAATGGCCGCATGCACTGGCAAACCTCGCGCTTCAAGATCGACCTGACCGTCCCCCGCGTGATGGGCATCGTCAACGTCACGCCCGATTCGTTCTCCGACGGTGGCCGATACTTTGCGGCCAGCGCGGCCGACGAGCCCAGCGCTGCCGCCGTTGCGCACTGCGACAGGCTGGTTGCCGACGGCGCCGACCTGCTCGACATCGGCGGCGAATCGACCCGGCCGGGCGCCATGCCGGTGCCATTGGACGAAGAGCTGCGCCGCGTGCTGCCGGTGCTGCGCCATGCGGTGACGCTGGGCGTGCCGGTGTCGGTGGACAGCTCCAAAACCGAGGTGATGCGCGCGGCGCTCGATCTCGGGGCCGACATCGTCAACGACGTCTGGGCGCTGCGCCAGCCCGGCGCGCTGGGCGTCGTGGCCGCGCATCCGCGCTGCGGGGTGTGCCTGATGCACATGTACCGCGAACCGCAGACCATGCAGACGCAGCCGATGACCGGCGATGTCGTGCCGCAGGTGCTGGATTTTCTGCGCGCTTCAGCCCAAGCCTTGCGTGAGGCCGGGGTCGCAGCGTCCCGCATCGTGCTGGACCCCGGCGTCGGGTTTGGCAAGACGGCCGCGCAAAATTTCGACCTGCTGGCGCACCAGCATGTGTTGCTGTCGCTCGGCTACCCGTTGCTGGCGGCCTGGTCGCGCAAGTCGTCGCTGGCGGCGGTCGCTGGCCTGCCGCCCGGGTCAGGCCATCCTGCACGGCGTATCCCCAGTCTCGCGGCGGCCCTGATCGCGGTCGAACGCGGTGCGCGCATCCTGCGGGTTCACGATGTGGCCGAAACCGTGCTGGCGCTGCGGGTCTGGCAGGCGGCACGGCCGGCTGCGGGCGCGCCCGGCTGAGTGCCGGCCTGCGCGACCCGGTTCGCGCTGCGGCACCCCCGACGGATGGTGAACGACTTGCCACACGCCTTAAAATTGCCCGGTCGCCCGGCACCCACTTCACCAGCAGGTATGCATTCATGACCAGAAAATTCTTCGGCACCGACGGCATCCGGGGCACGGTGGGTCAGCCGCCGATCACGCCCGACTTCGTGCTGCGCCTGGCGCACGCGGTGGGGAGGGTTCTGAAGCAGACCGAAGAACGGCCGACCGTGCTGATTGGCAAGGACACCCGGATTTCCGGCTACATGCTGGAGAGCGCGCTCGAGTCCGGCTTCAATTCAGCCGGCGTCGATGTGGTGCTGCTCGGCCCCTTGCCAACCCCAGGCGTGGCCTACCTGACGCGGGCCCAGCGGGCCAGCCTCGGCGTGGTGATCAGCGCCAGCCACAACGGCTTTGCCGACAACGGCATCAAGTTCTTCAGCGCGCGCGGCACCAAGCTGGGCGACGACTGGGAGCATGCCGTCGAAGCCGCCATCGAACAGCCGCCGGTGTGGGTCGATTCGGCGCAACTGGGCAAAGCGCGTCGGCTGGACGACGCCGCTGGCCGCTACATCGAATTTTGCAAGAGCACCTTCGCCCACGATCTGACGCTAAAGGGTTTGCGCATCGTCGTCGATGCAGCCCACGGCGCGGCCTACCAGATCGCCCCCAAGGTGTTCCATGAACTTGGCGCCGAAGTCTTTGAAATCGGCTGCGCGCCCGATGGCGTGAACATCAATCAGGATGTCGGCGCGACGCATCCCGAGGCGCTGATCGAGGCGGTCAATGCGCAGGGCGCCGATTTCGGCATTGCACTCGACGGCGACGCCGACCGGCTGCAGATCGTCGATGGCGCGGGTCGGCTGTACAGCGGCGACGAGGTGCTGTGGCTGATGGTCAACGAGCGGCTTGAGCGCGGCGAAAAGGTGGCCGGCGCGGTCGGCACGCTGATGACCAATCTGGCGGTCGAGCTGGCCCTGACCGCCAGAGGCGTGGGCTTTGTGCGCGCCCAGGTCGGCGACCGTTATGTGCTCGAAGAGATGGAGAAGCGCGGCTGGCTCTTGGGCGGCGAGGGCTCCGGGCACCTGCTGGCGCTGGACAAGCACACCACCGGCGACGGCATCATCAGCGCGCTGCAGGTTTTGCAGGCCTGCGTGCGCAGCGGCAAGACGCTGGCTGAGCTGCTCGCCGACGTGGTGCTGTTCCCGCAGACGCTGGTCAACGTGCGCCTGCGCCCCGGCCAGAACTGGAAAGACAACCCGCGCCTGGCGCTGGAACTGGCTCAGGTGCAGGCCGAGCTGGGCGATGCCGGCCGCGTGCTGATTCGTGCCAGCGGCACCGAGCCGCTGCTGCGCGTGATGGTCGAGGCCCGCGATGCCAACCATGTGCACGCCTGCGCCGAGCGGCTGGCCGAAGCGGCCCGCGCCGGATGATGCCGCCCGGTGACGGCGCAGTCGTCGCCGCACTGCACCGCAGCAACCTGCACAGCTTCAGCAAGTTTGACGAAGCGTCCTTGCAGCTGGTCGCCGGCGTCGGCGTGCAGGGCGACGCGCACGCCGGTGTCACCGTCAAACACCGTTCGCGTGTTGCCCGCGATGCGAGCCAGCCCAACTTGCGGCAAGTGCATCTGCTGCACGCAGAGTTGTTCGACGAGCTGATGGCGGGCGGCTTTGCCGTGTGGCCGGGCGACCTCGGAGAAAACCTGACGACCCGCCGCGTCGATCTGCTCGGGTTGCCAGCCGGCACGCGGCTGCACCTCGGCGCCGAAGCGGTGGTGCAGCTCACTGGCCTGCGCAACCCGTGCCACCAGCTAGACCGCTTTCAGCCCGGGCTGATGGCCGCCGTGCTGGCGCGTGACAGTGCGGGCAGGCTGGTGCGCAAGGCCGGCGTGATGGCGGTGGTGCTGGCCAGCGGAACGGTCAAGGTCGGCGATGCGATCGGCACAGAGTTGCCGGTGCCGCCGCATTTTCTGCTGGAGCCGGTGTAGCCGGCCAGGCTCGCTTTCTGCCTCAATATTTTATTAAAAACAGCCTGCAGCCCAACAAATACGGTCGTTAACAGCTATTTAAATAATAGCGACTGGCAGCCCTGCCGATCACGGCTCGGCGCGCCAGCCGCCACCCAGCGCCTGCATCAGGGCCACCGCCGTAGTCTGCCGGTCGGCCAGCCCCTGCACCAGCGCACGCCGGGCGCTCAGCGCCGTCGCCTGCACCGTGATGACCTCGGTGAAGCCGACCTGACCGCTGCGGTAGCGGTTTAGCACCTGTTGCTCGACCTGATCGGCCGCCGTGGATGCCTGCCGGCGCAGCTCAAGCTGGGCCAGCAGCACGCGGCTGGCCGACAACTGGTCTTCGACGCTGGCAAAGGCCGCCAGCACCGTCTGCCGGTAGTTGGCCACCGCCCGTTGGTGCGCGGCCTCGGCGCCATCGACCCGGGCACCGGTAGCGCCCGCGTTAAACAGCAGCTGCGCGGCCGATAGGCCGACCGACCAGACGTTGGTCGAGGCGGCGAACAGGTCGGCCAGGCGGGCGACGTTCGAGCCCGCCGATGCGCCCAGCGCCAGACTTGGGTAGTAGGCGCTTCGGGTAATGCCGATTTGCTCGTTCGCCGCCGCGACGCGGCGCTCGGCCGCCGCGATGTCGGGCCGGCGCTGCAGCAGCGTCGAGGCGACAACCAGCGGAACTTCGGGCACCTGCGGTTTCCACTCTTGCGGCGCCAGCGTGAAGTTGGCCGGCGCCTCGCCGGTCAGCACTGCGATGGCGTGTTCGAGCTGCGCGCGCTGGCGTTGCAGCCCAAGCTGGTCGGTCTCGGCATTGGCCAGCTGGGTCTGCGCTTGCAGCAGATCGGTTTTGGCCGCAATGCCGGCGCTGTAGCGGTTTTGCGTGATCTCCACGTTGCGCCTGAAGCCGGCGAGCGTACTGTCAAAAAGCGTTCGCTGCGCGTCCAGCTGGCGCAGCGTCAGGTAATTAATTGCCAGTTCGCCCTGCGCCGACAACGTGGCCGAGGCCAGGTCGGCGGCACTCGCCTGGGCATTGGCCCCGGCGCTGTCGGCAGCGCGCCGCAGCCGACCCCAGACATCGGGCTCCCAGCTGGCGCCTATGCTGGACTGAAAGCTGTTGCCGACCCGGCCGATGCTGCTGCCGCCCGATGCGCCTGCGCCGCCGCTTCGGGCGCGGTTCGCGCCGGCGTCAAAGGTCACCGTAGGGAACAGGCCGGCCCGCTGCTCGCGCACCAGCGCCCGGGCCTGCGCATAGCCGGCCACCGCCGCTGCGACGTTCTGGTTCGACACCGCGACCCGCTCAGCCAGCTGGTCTAGCACCGGGTCGTTGAACAGCTGCCACCACGGCCCGCGATCCAGCGCATCGGCCGGCGCAGCAGCAACCCAGCCTTCGGCCTCCTTGAAGTGGCTGACATCGACGCTGGCCGGGCGCTGGTAGTTGGGGCCAACGGCGCAGCCGGAAAGCAGCAGGCCGGCCGCCAGCGCCATCAGGGGCCAGGATTGCAACCGGGGCAGGGTTTTCTTCATCAGGTCTCCAGACTTTGCGTCAAGCCGATGCAGGCTGCAGGTCCGCATTTCGCCCGGTTGTGGGGCGGCGGCGCAGCCGGTCCAGCAGCACATACACCACCGGAGTCGTCAGCAGCCTCAAAACCTGGCAGGCGATCAGCCCCCCGATGATCGCGCCGCCCAGCGGCCGGCGCTGCGCGGCCCCTTCGCCGAAGCCGATGGCCAGGGGCAACGCACCAAGAATGGCCGCCAGCGTGGTCATTAAAATCGGCCTGAAGCGCAGCAGGCAGGCTTCGCGCACCGCGCCCTGCGCCGAGAGCCCGCGGGTGCGTTCGGCCTCCAGCGCAAAGTCGATGATCAAGATGGCGTTTTTCTTGACGATGCCGATCAGCAGAAAAATTCCGATTAGCGCAATCACCGAAAACTCCATCTTGAAGATCAGCAGCGCCAGCACCGCGCCGACACCGGCGGACGGCAGCGTGGACAGCACCGTGATCGGGTGAATCAGGCTCTCATACAAGATGCCGAGCACCATGTAAATGACCACCAGCGCGGCCAGAATCAAGAGTGGCTGCTGGCCCTGCTGCTGCTGCGCCTCGCGCGCCGAGCCGGAAAAACTGCCGCGCACATTGCGCGGCAGGCCGATCTCGGCCTCGGCCTGATTGACCGCCGCCTGCGCGTCGCTGAGCGAAAAACCCGGTGCCAGGTTGTAGGAAATCGTCGTCGAAAGTTCGCCGTCTTCATGGCTGACCGAGGCGGCGCGGGCGCGCTCGCTGAAGCTGGCAATGGCGGACAGCGGCACCATCGTGCTGGGCGCCGTGCTCAGCACCTGGCCGGTGGCGCGGTCGCGCAGGCCGGGGTTGGCGGCGGTGCTGGTTGTGCTGGCGCCGGTTGCCGCCGCGCCGGCATTGGCGGCAGTCGATGCAGTCGATGCAGTCGATGCGGTGGCCGCCGTCGCGGCACCTGCGCTGGTGGCGCTGCCGGCGACGGCCCGCGCCGGCACGTACACATCCTTCAAGCCCTCCGGGCTGCGGCTGAATTTGGGCGCTGCTTCCATCACCACCCGGTACTGGTTGACGTCCGAATAAATCGTTGCGACCTGGCGTTGGCCGAAGCTGTTGTAAAGGGCGTTGTTGACCTCGCGCGAGCCGATGCTTAGCCGGGCCGCGCTGTCTTTGTCCACCGTCACCATCACCTCGACGCCGTTTTCCTGCTGGTCGGTGTCGACG
>JAJAYS010000237.1 GCA_026786065.1 Polaromonas sp. | reverse complement strand
GTGCTGTCGGAGGTGTCGCCGCCGACCGCGCTGTCGCCGTTCGCCGCTGCCGCGATCACCGGCGGCGACCCCTACAAGACTACGCTGCAGTCCTGGAAGTACACGATACCGGCGTTTTTGCTGCCCTTCATGTTCGTGCTCGATCCGGCCGGCCAGGGCCTGCTGTTGATGGGATCGGCCAAGGCGCTGGCCGCCGCCAGCTGGTGGTCGATTGCCGGCGTCACGCTGAACGCCATCGCCAGCATTGGCGCGCTGGCAGCCGGCTTTCAGGGCTGGGCGCTCAAGCGCACGACGCCGCTGGAACGCTGGCTGCTAATCGTCGCCGGCTTTGCGCTGGTCTATCCCAATTCCGTCGCCAAGCTGACCGGCTTTGGACTAATCATTGCGGCGCTGGTCTTGCAGCTGCTGCGCCGGGAGCCGCAGCCCGCCTGACCGGTGGGCTGGTGTCTGCAAAACCCCCCTTCTGGAACCCGCCCATGAATAAACTGAACGCATCGGCAACCGGCGTTTATCTGATCGCCGTCACCCCCTTCACCGACAGCGGCGAGCTGGACTTGGCCAGCACCGCGCACGATATTTTTGACGCCTACCTGCCGCTGGCGCGCTACGAGCAGCAGCCGAACGTGGGCTTGGCGGTGCGCAAGCACATCCTGAAAGAGCGCGGCGTAATTGCCTCAAGCGCGGTGCGCAAGCCGGGCCCCAAACTCACGCCGCTGGAGGTCGACGACATCGCCCGGCTGACGACGCGACAGCCGCGGCGGCTGCGCGAGATCGCCTGAACTCCCTATTCATTCTTTCTGACACCCCCACCATGACCACCGACATCAGCATGCAGCTCGACGCACACACCGTCGAAATCCTCTCAAAAATCACCACCGCGACGCTGACCACGCTGCTACTCAAAAAAGGCTTGCGCAATGTCTGGCTGCGCGGCACGCGGCCGCTGCGGCCCGGCCAGCCGCGCCTGGTGGCCCGCGCTTTCACGCTGCGCTTTGTGCCGGCGCGTGAAGACCTGGCCACGCCCGAGTCCTGGGCTTCACCGATCTCGACCCGCGCCGCCATCGAGGCCATGCCGGCCGGCTGCATTGCGGTGGTCGATGCGATGGGCGTGCAGGACGCCGGCATCTTCGGCGACATCCTCTGCGCCCGCATGGCCAAACGCGGTGTGGCGGCGCTGGTGACCGACGGGGTGGTGCGCGACCTGGCAGGCGTACTGGCCACCGGCCTGCCGGTGTGGTGCAGCGGTGCCGCCGCACCGCCCTCGGTGGCCGGGCTGACCTTTGTGGCCTGGCAGCAGCCGATTGGCTGCGGCGGCGTGGCGGTGTTTCCCGGCGACGTGGTGGTGGCCGACGACGACGGCGCAGTGCTGATTCCGGCGGCCCTGCTGGCCGACATCGTGGCACTGGCGCCGGAGCAGGAAAAGTTCGAGAGCTGGATCATGAGCGAAGTCGAGGCCGGAGTGCCTTTGCCCGGCCTGTACCCGCCGAACGCCGAGGCCAAGGCCCGCTATTTGTCGGCGGAGGTGGCGCAGGTAGCGCAGGCAGCGCAGCTTGAAAAGGCGCAGCCGGCCGGCAGCGCCAAGACTCCCAAGCCGGACTGAGCGAACGCCATGCCGACCCCGCTGCACCGCCTCGAAGCCTGGCAAGCCGCCCGCCTGCTGGCACGCCGTGAACTGAGCGCCGAAGACCTGCTGCGCGATTGCCTGGCACGCATCGCCGAGCGCGAGCCCGAATTGCGCGCCTTCACGTACCTCGACGCCACCGCCGCGCTGGACCGCGCGGTGGCACTCGACCACGGACCGGTCCACGGTTTGCTGCACGGCTTGCCGCTCGGGGTGAAAGACCTGTTCGACACCGCCGACATGCCGACCGGCTACGGCTCGCCGATTTACGCCGGCCACCAGCCAAAGGCCGACGCCGCCGCGGTCGCGCTGTGCCGTGAAGCCGGCGCCATCGTGCTCGGCAAAACCGTCACCACCGAACTGGCCAACATGTTCCCGGGCGTCACCCGCAACCCGCACAATTTGGCGCACACGCCGGGCGGCTCGTCCAGCGGTTCGGCCGCCGCCGTGGCCGACGCCATGCTGCCGCTGGCGCTGGGCACGCAGACGGCGGGCTCGCTGATCCGGCCGGCCGCTTTCTGCGGGGTCGTCGGCTACAAGCCCAGCCACAACCGGGTGCCGCGCGCCGGGGTGAAAGGCCTGTCGGACACGCTGGACACGCCAGGCGGCTTCGCGCGTAGCGTGCGCGATGCGGCGCTGCTTGGTGCGGTGCTGACCGGCGACGCACGGCTGGCCGACCCGGCGCTGTTCGAACCGACCCGCGCGCCGCGCATTGGCTGGTGCCAGAGCCCCGACTGGGAACACGCCGACGCCGACACCGAGGCCGCCTGGTTCCAGGCCGAGCGGGCGCTGGCCGGGCACCTGCTGGCCGTCGAATTGCCGCAGGCGCTGGTGCCGCTGACCGGCATCCAGAAAGCGGTGCAGGCGTTCGAGACCGCCCGCTCGCTCAGCCATGAGCGTCGCCACCATGCGGCCCACCTCAGCCAGGCGCTGCAGGCACTGATAGACGACGGACTGAACATCACCGGCGCAGCCCATGCCCACAACCTGCAGGCCACCTGGCTCGCGCGAGCGGCGGCCGCTTCGCTGTTTGACAGCGTCGATGTGCTGCTGGCGCCCAGCAGCATCGGCGAAGCGCCGCTCGGGCTGGCCAGCACCGGGGATCCGGTTTTCTGCCGCAGCTGGACGCTGCTCGGCCTGCCTTGCGTTCACCTGCCCTTCGCCCGCGGGCAAAGGGGCCTGCCGGTCGGGCTGCAGTTGATTGGCGCCTTCGGCGACGACCACCGGCTGATGGCTGCGGCGCACTGGGTGCATGCGCGACTGCTGGCAGGCTGAGCCGGCCGCACACCGCAGGTCGCAGGTCGCAGACGATGGCAGCCGTACGCAGCGACTAAAATCTAAGCGTTTATTGCCAACAGACCAATGAATACGGGCGTTGGCAGCTATTAAATTTATAGCTACGGCCAGCTTCGGCGTGGTGCGCAGCGCCCGGGAAGAGCGCCCCTCCGACCGGATTGCGCCGGAATGCCTTCAGGTTCCCGTCGGACTGCCGTATTGCTACGCCGCAACACGCCATTTGCCCATCCGCCTTTTCGTCGGCGTTTACACCCCGCGGCTTACCAGGCTTTTGATTCCGGCGCATTCTATCGACGCGGTCACCTTACCGCCTTTGGAGTCCACCATGCGCTCAACCCGACCCTGGTTCGTTGCTCACCCCCGTCATCCTCTGCGCACAGCACTGGTCATCCTGGCGGCGCTGTTTGCGGCCAGCGCGCTGTCGGCGGCGCCGGCGGTGGTTCCGACCAGCGCGCAGGACATGATGGACGCGCTGAGCAAAGCCCATTCCTCGGTAGTGGGGGTGCGCGTCACGACCGCCGAAGGCGCCCGGTCGGCCGAAACATTGGGCCAGCAGCGCCGGGGCTCGGGCGTGATGATCGGCGAGGACGGGCTGATCCTGACCATCGGCTACCTGCTGCTCGAAGCCGAGCAGATCGAGATCGTCACGCAGGACCGCAAGCTGCTGCCAGCGCGCCAGGTGGCCTACGACCTGGCCACCGGTTTCGGCTTGCTGCGGCCGCTGCTGCCATTGCCGCAGTCCAGCGGCATCAACGCCGTGCCGCTGGGCAGCGCCGACGCGCTGGCGACCGGCGATGCGCTGATGGCGGTCACCGGGGACCAGCGCGGCCAGGAAGGCGACGTCAACATGACCCGGCTGGTCAGCAAGCGTGCGTTTTCGGGCAACTGGGAATACCACATCGAGTCGGCGCTCTTCACCAGCCCGCCCCTGGTAGCCAGCGGCGGCAACCACAGCGGCGCACCGCTGTTCAACCAGCGGGGCGAGCTTATCGGTATAGGCTCGCTGCTGGTGTCCGACGCCAGCGGGAAAAACAAGGGCGGCATGCCCGGCAACATGTTTGTGCCGGTCGATTTGCTGCGCCCCATCCTGGCCGAACTGCAGCAGTCGGGCACCAGCGGCAAGAGCCGCCGTCCCTGGTTGGGGCTGACCTCGAACGAACAGGACGGCCAGGTCCAAATCGTCCGCGTAACCAGGGACAGCCCGGCGCAGGAAGCAGGCATGCGCGCGGGCGATGTGGTTCTGGCGGTCGATGACGCGAAGGTCGCAACGCTGGAAGATTTTTATAAGAAAATCTGGGACCGGGCCGCGCCGGACTCTGAAGTGACGCTGAAAGTCCAACAGGGCGATGAAGTCAAGACGCTGGTGCTGAAGGCCCAGGACCGGATGCGGACTTTGAAGAAGCCGTCCGGGATTTAATTCCATTTCCATTTCCAATTCGATCCGGTTGTCATTGCGGCACACGAGCCGCAATTCACGTTCGCAATGGCGAGCAAGTCATGAAGTCATGGGCCACCCGGATCGCAGTCCGGGGCAGGCCCCTCAGGTCCGGGGTGACCACATTATTGAAATGGAAATGGCATAACGCTGCGCGGGAAACGGCGGCGCAAAGGTCACGGCGGCGCGGCGCTCAGCCCCTGGACCACCGTCGGATACCGCAGCCGCAGCCGCAGCTCACGCTTCAAGCGCGTGTTGTCCAGCCGCCGCGATTCACCCAT
>JAJAYS010000236.1 GCA_026786065.1 Polaromonas sp. | reverse complement strand
CGGTTTGGCGATGCAAAATTTGCATGACCCGGCTCGCCCGCGGTCTGGCGGTCGGGCGGTCTGGCGGTCTGGCGGTCTGGCGGTCTGGCGGTCTGGCGGGGTGGCGATCGCATCACGTATCCACCAACCGTGCGCCGATTGTTTGCTATATTTTTAATAGCTGCTAGCGCATAACATAATTGGGCTATCGGTTGGTTTGATGCTAAAAACGAGTCCAAAACGGGACTGCAGCACAATCCGCAGATGAGGATCCAGCTTTTATCCGACCTGCATCTCGAGACTCACCCGCACTTCCAGCCGGTACACGCGCCCGGCGCGGACCTGCTGGTGCTGGCCGGCGACATCGGGTCCTACCAGGCGGGTTCCGCGCTGACAGCCCTCGGTATCGCCGACTTCGGGCTGGCGCGCTTTTCGCCGCTGCCGGTGGCCGCAGGCGGGGCCGGCTGGCCGGTGCCGGTGCTGTTCGTTCCGGGCAACCATGAATACGACGGCCTGGACTTTGACAGCGCCGAAGCCCGGCTGCGCGAAGCCTGTGCGCGCCTCGAAATAGGCTGGCTGGAGCGCCAGACGCAGGTGCTGGCCGGTGTGCGCTTCATCGGCTGCACCTTGTGGTGCGACTTCGACGCGCTGACCGACGAGGCGGCACGGCATGGCGACATCACCCTCGGCCAGCAATTGCTGGCGCGCGAAAAAGCCTTTCGCGCCGCCAACCATTACCTGAAAAAAAACCATGCGCTGCGGCGCGGCGAGCCGATGCTGGCTGACGCGCTGCGCGAGATCGGCCTGCAAAGCCAGGCCTGGCTGCGCGCGGCACTGGACGAGCCGTTTGACGGCAAGACCGTCGTCGTCACGCACTTCGCGCCCAGCCTGCTTAGCGCCGATCCGCGTTACGGGCTGAATCCCGGCACCGCCGGTTTTTGCAACGCGCTGGACGCGCTGTTTGCGCAGGCCAACGTCTGGCTGCACGGCCATTTGCATTGCCCGTCGAGCTACGTGAAGGCCGGTTGCCGGGTGCATGCCAACCCTATGGGTTATGCCGGCAAGGGCGAGCAGGCGGCGTTTCGCGCCGGTTACTGCGTCACCGTTTGATGCCGCCGCCGCGCCGGACGGCTCTGGGGTGGCCTGCACCGACCGAGCCCGGCAGATCGCAGGCCGCAGGGCTTATGCAGACGGTTTTCAGGTGCCGGCTGACACACAGGCGCGCCTTGCGGACTGGCAGCGCACGCCGGCCAAGCCTAGACTTCTCCCATTAATACCAGCTGCGCCGGCCGGTGATACGGAGGCTCCGCAGGCTTCACGGGCCGGCGTTCTTGAAAGGCTTAGCAGCATGAAAATTCTCCTGGCAATCGACGGCAGCGAGTTCACTCAAAAGATGGTGGCCTACGTCACCTACCACCCCGAGCTGTTCGGCGCAAACAACCAGTACACCGGGCTGACTGTGCGCACCGAGATCAGCGGCCGGGTGCGTTCGATGGTGGGCGATGCGACCGTCGAGGACTTCCATAGTGACGAAGCCGAAGCGGTGCTGGCGCCGTCGCGCGGCGCGATGGCCAAGGCCGGGCTGCAGCTTGAAACCATGTTCAAACTCGGCCCACTGGCAGAGACCATTGCCGAGGTGGCAGAGTCGGGCGGCTACGACCTGATCGTGATGGGTTCGCACGGTCACGGCTCCCTGGCCAATCTCGTCATGGGCTCGGTGGCCACGCAAGTGCTGAAGGCCAGCGCGGTGCCGGTGCTGCTGGTGCGCTGACGGGGCACCCAACCAACGCTATAAAAAGAGGAGCTTTTCACGCCCGTTTTTGTTGAGTTTCAGCCTGATTCATCATCAATTCAGGGGTGCGAACGGCTTGCCGGACACGGTCCCCCAAGCGCTTACCGCAGTACCATTTTCGCGATTGTGGGGATTGCAGCAGGACCGTGGCACCGGCGGCGACGGGTTCAGAATCACGGCGAATCCGTGCAACATTTTTTGCATTGGGCTGGGGCCCGGATCACCCGGGCCGCGATGGATCGAAGGGGCGTGTCATGTTCAACACTGTGTCTTCATTAGCTGCCTGGCTGCTGGCGGTCGTGCTGGCTCTGGCGCTGGCATTCGCCTCGCCGACCGAATCCAACGTGATGGGCCGGTTCGCGCCGTTTGAATCCCAGTCCTTGACTAATCAATCGGTGCGCGTCCCAGACGGCCTGCCGCACGAGCGCACTTTGGCGCTGGTGACCTTCAAGCGCGATCACTGGGAGCAGGCCGAGAGCTGGATCCGCGGCATGGATTTGCGCAACGACCCCTCGATCTTCTGGCTGCGCATGGCGCTGATCAACGACCCCGGCACCGGGCCGGGTCGCCACGAGAACAAGGAGCGGCTTCTAGGCTACTACCCCAAGGAAGCCGAGCGCGCCCGCCTGGTACCAGCTTTCGTGGACCGCCCGACCTACACCCGCTTGGCCGGACTTTCCAACACCACGAAGGCCTACGCCGTGGTGTTGAACCGGCGGGGCGACGTGCTGGCCCGGGTCGAAGGTGCCTACAGCCCCGAAAAGGCCCGAGTGCTGCTGGAAACCCTGCGCGACTCCGATCAGTAATCTTGAATCATTGGCCGCCCGAACTAACATTCGGGAAATTCGGGAAATTCGGGAAATTCGGGCGATTTGGCCCTTCAGCCCGGCGCGGCGACAAGCCGCCGATTCCTACACGGCCTCGCCGCCCGAACCGACATCCTGCGCAAAGCGGCCGCGGCAAAATTCTTCAATGCAGAATTCCAAATTGCCTCGTGCACCGACCCGCCCCGGAGACAGCGCCAAGCAGAGCGAAGAAGCAGCAGCCGGTCAGGGCATGCCCGCCAAAACGCCGCGCCCGCAAGCCGGCCGTACCGGCAACCCTGCTACGCCGCATGACCAGTCGGTAGAAACCAGCCTGGAAATGCCGCATGAGCGCGATCAGGCGACCGACATGACGGCCGCCGCACCAGACCCAAAAATCGAACAGGCGGCGCGCGACGTCGCCAACGGTCTCGAAGACACCAGCAAGGGCGCCGAGATGGACGCCACCTACCGCAAAGTAGGGCGTAAGGCAGCGCCGCCCTGACCTTGCTCCCCCGATTCCAGGCCTTGCCCGCTCTCCTCCTGCCGTTCTCCTTCCGCCTTTCTCGGTGCGCCTTTCTCGTTCTCCCTTGATTCTTTCGGTTCTATGCAGCCTGCCACGTAGTACCGAGGCCCCGAGCCGAACAACCGCCGCAGCGCCCTCGCAGCCGCGTCCAGGCGCGTCCCGGTGCGCGGCACAAAGACCTTTGCGTAACCTTGGCGCGTCTGGGACCACCGAATCGGGATTTGCCGCACGGCGCCTTACTGCTGCCAACAGCCCTATCGGCAAGCAAACCCGCGCAATATCCGTCCGAGTCCAATTTGATGGCGCGCCGCAAGCGCTCATTTCGAGTGTTGCTGATCGCCGGCGCCTTCCGCAGACTACGCCGGGACGCCAGGCAGCCCGGCCGAAGGCTTCTGCCGCCTGCTGGTCGCCCTGGTAACAATGGCTACCCGGCACAGTGCGGCCCACCCTCGGCGGCGCCTGCCGCGGCGTTTCTACCCCTCCCCGTCGTTGCCAGGTTTGCATGATGGGGGCGTTTGCACGTTGTAAAGCTGGCTTGTCCTACGCCTCACCCTCCTAAAAAGGGTAGGCTTTGCTG
>JAJAYS010000235.1 GCA_026786065.1 Polaromonas sp. | reverse complement strand
GGCGTAAGAAGCTCGCCTTTTGATAGCGCCCTGGAGCCCTTGGCCAAGTCTTCTCCGCGCAGCCGCCGGTTGTCACCGGGCTGCAGCAAGCCAGCCGGAACCGTGATGCGGCCACCGTCGCCCGGCGCTGCCGGTGAGACAAACTCTTGCGGCACCACGGTGTCGAGACCAGCCGGCAAGATGGCGCCGGTCATGATCTTGAGCGCCTGACCGGGCTGAACCTGGCCCGACCAGGCATGCCCGGCCAGCGCGGTGCCGACCACCTCAAACTGCAGCGGCAGGCCGGCGCGCAACTGGCTGCCGTCAAAGGCGAAACCGTCCATCGCCGAGTTGTCGTGGGCGGGAACGTCCAGCGGCGAGATCAGGTCTTCGGCCAGCACCCGGCCCAGCGCGTCGAATAGAGGCAGCCTGCGTGTGGCGGTGACCGGCGCGACCAGTTCGGCCAGAAAAGCCAGCACCTGGTCGGCCCGCAAAGCCTGCGGGTCGTAGCCCTGCAGCGCTGCGCCTATCTGGGCCAGCGTTTTCACGGCAGCCGCGATTCGAGCTGATGCAGCTCGGCCAGGGTGTTTGCGTTGAAGAAGGCCTGCGCGTCGTCGCCGGGTTGGTCAAAAGGCACGACCACGGTGTGGTGCTGCGCCGTCCAGGCGTCGATCTTGCGGCCACCGGCCTGCGTGAAGCGGGCGAGGCTCTCCAGCAGGCTGGTGTGCATCAGGCAGAACACCGGCTGGGGCCGGAGCTGGCCGTCTTCTTCTTTGGCTGCGGCTACGGCGAAGTCCGCATCGGCGTCGGCCAGGGCTTGGGCCAGTCGGGCCACCAGGTCAGCGGGGAAGAGCGGCGTGTCGCAGGGCACCGTCAGCAGGTAGGGCGTCTCGCAGCGCTCCAGCGCGGTGGCAAACCCGGCCAGCGGCCCGGCATAGTCGCCCATGCCGGTGCTGTCCGGCCAGACGGGCACGCCGAACGATTCGTAAGCCGCCAGATTGCGGTTGGCATTGATCAAAATCTCGCCGACCTGCGGGCTCAGGCGCAGCAGCGTATGCAGCGCCAGCGGCACGCCGTTGAAGGGCTGCAGGCCCTTGTCCAACCCGCCCATGCGCGAGCCGCGCCCGCCCGCAAGAATGACGCCGGTGATGGTTTCGGCGTGGAGTGGGGCGGCAATATTCATGGGCGTTGTGGCGAGTCAAATAAATGTGTCTGGCGGGGTGGTGTGCGTGCGCGGCAGATCAGCCACCGATGTAGCTCATCTCGACGCGTTTGGAGCCGTCGGAAGGCGGGGACTCGTCGGGTGGCAGACTTGCGCGCAATTCTGAATAGCGGTCCGAGCGCCTTTGCCAGATGTGGGCCACCGCTGCCGAAATGTGCGCGTCGCTGTAGTCGCCGCGCAGCAAGGCGCGCAGGTCGTGCCCCTGGCTGGCGAACAGGCATAAAAACATTTTGCCTTCGGTCGATAGTCGGGCCCGATTGCAGTCGCCGCAAAAAGCCCGGGTCACGCTGCTGATGACGCCGACTTCGCCGGCACCGTCGTCGTAGCGCCAGCGTTCGGCTGTTTCGCCTAGGTAGTTCGGGTCGATGACCGACAGCGGAAACTCGGCGTTGATGCGGTCTATGACCTGCTTTGAGGCCAGCACCTCGTCCATACGCCAGCCATTGGTGGCGCCGACATCCATGTACTCGATGAAACGCAGCACCACGCCGGAATTGCGAAAGTGGCGCGCCATTGGCAGGATTTCCGCGTCGTTGGTGCCGCGTTTGACGACCATGTTGATCTTGATCGGCGCCAGACCGACTTTCTGCGCCGCCTCGATGCCCTTGAGCACATCGGCCACCGGAAAGTCCACGTCGTTCATGCGCCGGAAGGTCGCGTCGTCCAGGCCATCGAGACTGACGGTGACGCGCTGCAGGCCGGCATCTTTCAAGGCCTGCGCTTTGCGCGCCAGCAGCGATGCGTTGGTCGTCAGCGTGATGTCCAGCGGCTTGCCGGCGGGCGTCTGCAGCTTTGCCAGCATCTCTATCAGCACTTCAAGATTTTTCCGCAGCAGCGGCTCGCCGCCGGTCAGCCGGATTTTCTCGACGCCGTGCGCCACGAAAACCTTCGTCAGACGCGTAATTTCTTCAAAACTGAGCAGCGAGGTCTGCGGCAGAAAAGCGTAGTCCTTGTTGAAGACTTCGCTGGGCATGCAGTAGCTGCAGCGAAAATTGCAGCGGTCGGTGACGCTGATGCGCAGGTCGCGCAGCGGGCGCGCCAGCGTGTCGCTAAGCAGGCCGGTAGGCGCCATGAGCTGCGCCGGGATATGCGGCGTCTTCGCGGCGTAGCGGATGTCTGCAAGGAGGATAATTTTGTCGAGCATGTTTTGGGTCCCAAGCAGCGAATTTACTCCATCGGCCGTGCTGGCCGATGGCTTGCCGATTTGGCACTAAAAAAATCTCTGCATAACTCCCTGCGTTCTGTGATCAGCCGGGCTCGGGCGGTCTGCTGCGTTGCTTTTTTTGCCAATAGCCGGACTATTGGCCGAAAAAAAGCGCCTTGCATCCCATCCCGACCCGACTGCCACAGTTCCGCCAGAGTTATGCAGGGGGTCCTAAACACAGCGTGCGCCGTCCACTTCAAGGCAGATGCCGCTGATGAAGTCGGCCTCGTCGCTGGCCAGATACAGCGCGGCGTTGGCTACATCGAGTGCGGTGGAGAAGCGGCCAAGCGGAATGCTGGCCCGAAAGCGCGCCTTGCGTACTTCGTCGATCGGGCCGCCGGCGAACTCAGCCGACAGGCCGGTGTCCGGGTTGAACACCGGGTTGATGCAGTTGACCCGGATGTTGTCGGGGCCGAGCTCGGCAGCCAGCGATTTCGACGTGGTGATAACCGCGCCTTTGGAGCCGTTGTACCAAGTGAGGCCGGGCCGCGGCCGCACTCCGGCGGTCGAGGCAATGTTGATGAAGCTGCCGCCGCCCTGCGCGCGAAACACCGGCGTCGCGTGAATCGTTGCCAGGTAAATGCTTTTGACGTTGATGGCGTAGCACTTGTCGAAGTCGTCTTCGCTGACGTCCAGCGCGCTCTGGTTGCGATGGGTCCATCCGGCGTTGTTGATCATCACGTCGAGTCTGCCGTGGCGCTCGACGGCGGCGGCGACCAGCGCCTTGACCTCGGCGGTTTTGGTCACGTCGGCCGCAAAAAACGAGGCGTTGCCGCCCGTCTTGACGATGGACAGGGCGACTTTCTCGCCCTGCGCCAGGTTGATGTCGTTGACCAAAACCTGCGCGCCTTCGGAGGCGAGGCGCCTTGCAATGCCCTCGCCGATGCCACTGCCGGCCCCGGTGACGATGATGGATTTGTCTTTAACGCGCATGGTCTGCTTGCTCTTCCTATTTTTACGGTTGGTTTGATCGCGCACGGTGCCCGTGGCCTATGGATGGGCGGCGGATTTCACTCATAGTGTGTCCACATACGCAAGACCTTGACCTGGCGCGTGGACTCGATCACCTGGGACGCAACACCCAAACATTCTTATCTTCCTCTTTGAAGGCGATTGCGGGGCAGGTGTTTGTTCACCCGTGCCGCACCGCCACCGTCTTCAGCGTGGTGAACCCCAGCAAGGCCTCAAACCCTTTCTCACGCCCATAGCCCGACGATTTCACACCGCCGAATGGCAGTTCGACCCCGCCGCCGGCACCGTAGTTGTTGATGAAAACCTGGCCACTGCGCACGCGCTTGGCCATCCGGAACTGGCGTGCGCCGTGCAGCGTCCAGATGCCGGCGACCAGGCCGTAGCGGGTGGCGTTGGCGAGCTCGACCGCATGGTCCTCGTCGATAAAAGACATGGCGCACAGCACCGGGCCGAACACTTCCTCCTGGGCCAGCCGATGCATCACCGGCACGTCGCGCAGCAGCGTCGGGGCCTGGTAAAAACCGGACTCGGGCGCCTCTTCGACCACCTGACCCTGCGCCACCATCGCAATGCCGGCAACCTGCGCGTCGCTTAAAAAATCCCACACGCGCTGTTGCTGGCTTTGCCGGATCAGCGGGCCGACATCGAGGTCCAGCCCGGCCGGACCGACGCGCAGGCGGGCAAAGGCCTCGCCGAGCTTCTCGAGCAAGGGCTCATAAATGCTTTCCTCTACCAGCAGGCGCGAACCTGCCGAGCAGGTCTGGCCGGCGTTTTGAACGATCGCGTTGACCAGCGTCGGAATCAAATTGAGGTTGCTGTCGTCAAGATCGACATCGCCAAACACGATTTGCGGGCTTTTACCGCCGAGTTCCAGCGTCACCGGACAATGCCGTTCGGCCGCGGCCTGCTGGATCAGCGTGCCAATTTGCGGACTGCCGGTAAAGCTGATGTGGTCGATGCCGGGATGCCGGGCCAGCGCGTTGCCGACCTCATAGCCATAGCCGGTGACGATGTTGATGGCGCCGGCCGGAAATCCCGCTTCAGCCGCCAGTTCGGCAACCCGCAGCAGGGAGAGGCAGGCGTCCTCGGACGGCTTGACGACGCAGACGTTGCCGGCGGCCAGCGCCCCGCCCACGCTGCGGCCAAAAATCTGCATCGGGTAATTCCAGGGAATGATGTGGCCGGTGACGCCGTGGGGCTCCCGCCAGGTCATTACGCTGTAGCCATTTTGGTAAGGAAGCGTATCGCCGTGCAGTTTGTCGCAGGCACCGGCATAAAACTCGAAGTAGCGCACCAGTGCAGCGGCGTCGGCACGCGCCTGCTTCAACGGTTTGCCGCAGTCGCGCATTTCGATCTGCGCGAGATCTTCGGCGTTCGCCGCAACGCTGGCGGCCAGCCGCATCAATAGCCGACCACGCTCGGCTGCGGCCAGCCGGTTCCACGCGGTGTCAAAGCAATTGCGCGCCGCCCTGACGGCGATGTCGATGTCCTCGGCATTGCTGCGCTGAATCTCGTCAAAGGGCTGGCCGTCCGACGGGTCTATCACCGCGATGGTTCGGCCTGAAGACGAAGGGACCGCAGCGTTGGCTATGAAGTTCAATTGCATTCAAAGATTTTGCTTCAAAGCTGTGCGACCTTCGCGGTAAGGGATCGAATGGCCCTTAGACCAACAAAAACGGGCGTTAGCAGCTACAAAAATCGTAGCGACTGCTGATGCATGCCGCGTTCGCAAGGGTGCCCCTGCGACTGCCGGAGCCGTGTGGTTTTGTGACAGCGGCATTACCAAAAATAACAGCCGTGCCGTGGGTGCCTATGTAGGATCGAGACTACAAAAACAGGGGTGTATTCCTACAAATAACTGGCCCTCGAATCGATCCCAACCGGGGGTCGGTGTCGTGGACTCGGGAGCGAAGGGAGAGCGTGACCGGTCCGTTGCCTGATCGGGCGTGCCAAGCCGCGTGCAGCGAGCTGTGCAGCGCGCAACTTTTCATCCTTCCCACCATGTGTTTTGGCAGTCCTTGGCTTCAAGGGCGGCCCAGCTAGCGCCATGAATTTTTTGAACAGGAAGTGCAAGATGACCGACTTATCTCGCGGCAGAACCAAAGCGCCGCCGCCCGCCGACGAGGCCGCAGACCCGCCTTCGGGTCTGCTCAGCTTCATCCGCGCGATGTTGGCCGGCCTGCAGGATTGGTGGTCGGTCCAGACGCGTGGCGGGCGGCTGCTGGTGCTGGCGATCCTGCTGCTGAT
>JAJAYS010000234.1 GCA_026786065.1 Polaromonas sp. | reverse complement strand
CCCGCCCGGCGGGCGGGTGTGGGTGGCGGGCGCCACCCGCCCGCGCGGGGCGCCGCCGGCCCCCCCGATGGCGTAGCCCTTGGTCACGGCCTTGGTCGTGTTGCCCACGGCGTCGAGCGCCACCACGATGCCGGCCATGCTCAGCATGGCGGTCGCGGCAATCGCAATGCCGTAGAGCCCGGCCAGTTGGAACGAAGTCAGGATCGCGATGCAAACGAACACTACCGGCCAGGCCGTGGAGCGCATCGATACACCCAGGCCTGCAATGATGTTGGTGCCGTGGCCGGTGGTTGAGGCCTGCGCAATGTGCTGAACCGGCTTGTACTGGGTGCCGGTGTAGTACTCGGTCACCCAGACGAGCGCGGCCGTCAGCACCAGGCCAACGGCGCAGGCGCCAAACAGTGCCATCTGGCTGCCCGACGCTGCAATGGCGTTGTCGGGAATGATCCACATCGTGACGAAGTAAAACGCAATCAGCGACAAAATGCCGGCGACTGCCAGGCCCTTGTAGAGCGCTGGCATCACGTTGGTCATGCCGGGCGAGGCCTTTACGAAAAAGCAGCCGATGATCGACGCGACGATGGACACCGCGCCGAGTGCCAGCGGGTACAGCACCGCGTTGACTGGTGCGGCTGCGACGACCAACGCACCCAGCACCATCGTGGCGATCAGCGTCACGGCATAGGTCTCGAACAGGTCGGCGGCCATGCCGGCACAGTCGCCGACGTTGTCGCCGACGTTGTCGGCAATCACCGCCGGGTTGCGCGGGTCGTCCTCCGGTATGCCCGCCTCGACCTTGCCAACCAGGTCGGCACCGACGTCAGCCCCTTTGGTGAAAATACCGCCGCCCAGCCGTGCAAAGATCGATATCAGCGACGAGCCGAAGGCGAAGCCGATCAGCGGGTTGAGCAGGTCAGCGAGCTTTTTGTCGGGTGTCAGGTTGCCGTTGCCAACCAGAAACCAGTAAAAGGCCGCGACGCCAAGCAAACCCAAGCCCACCACCAGCATGCCGGTGATCGCGCCGCCGCGAAACGCGACATCGAGCGCCGGGCCGATGCCGCGTGTGGCAGCCTGCGCGGTGCGCACATTGGCGCGCACCGACACATTCATGCCGATGAAGCCGCACGCCCCGGACAGCACAGCGCCGACGACAAACCCGATGGCGGTTTTGCCGTCAAGGAAAAAGCCGATCAGGACGGCCAGGATGACGCCGACGATGGCGATGGTTTTGTATTGGCGCGCCAAATAGGCTGCGGCGCCGGTCTGGATGGCTGCTGCGATCTCCTGCATGCGGGCGTTGCCTGCGTCCTGCGAAAGAATCCAGCTTCGTGCCCAAATGCCGTAGGCCACGGCAATCAGGCCACAGACAAGCGCCAGAATAAGCGCTGCGTTACCAGTCATAAATGCTCCTCAATGAGTTCGCTTGGAGGGGGTGCAACGCCCGGCTGGTCTGACGCCCCCGCTGCGTTGCTTCCTCGTTGCTCACTTTTCAGGATCGCAATGACGATTGGCCAACGATGGGAATTTAACGCGGAATCGTGACAACTTCACGATCAACTGCGGCCCAATCGTTAAACTACGGGTTAATCCTACGCCTGTCCCGCAGCCCTTGACTGGTTCGATTTATGCCGATTTGGGGTTAACGTCGCCTTTGCCGAAAGGCGCACCGGCCCCAGTTTTTTCATCCTTCCAATCCAAAAAAACCATGTCCCTTGACAAAGTCACCGCTGGCAAGAACGTGCCTGATGCTTTCAACGTCATCATCGAGATTCCGATGAACGCCGACCCTGTGAAATATGAGGTTGACAAGGAGTCCGGTGCGATTTTTGTTGATCGTTTCATGAGCACGTCGATGCACTACCCGACCAACTACGGCTACGTCCCGGGCACCATCAGCGGCGACGGCGATCCGGTCGATGTACTGGTCATCACGCCGGTGCCGTTGTTGCCCGGTGTTGTCGTGACCTGCCGGCCTATCGGCATACTGAAGATGGAAGACGAAGCCGGGGACGACGGCAAGGTGCTGGCCGTACCCATCGACAAAAAATGCTCGCTCTACACCCAGTGGCAAAAGCCCGAAGACATGAATCCGCTGCGGCTCAAGACCATCTCGCATTTCTTCGAGCATTACAAAGACCTTGAAGAGGGCAAATGGGTCAAGGTGCTCGGCTGGGAAGGCCCTGACGCGGCCAAGAAAGAGATCATTGATGGTCTCGCCAATTACCAGGCCGCCAAAGCCAAGTAAAGCCTTTGCACGACACGCTTGCGCCGGATGAGCCGGTCCTGCGGTACTTTTTAAAAATAGCGCCCTGAACCGGCGCTTTTTTTTTGATTTTGTGTATTTAAACCAGCAAGTACGGGCGTAAGCAGCTATAAATAATATAGCGACTGGTGCACGCAATGGCCGAACCGCCGAGCCTCGCAGAGAAACATTTGGGTTTTACCCGTGGCTGGGTTGCGTGGCCGATCAATCAGGCCCGCACTGGGCCTCAGCAGCAACGCTGCAACACCGGGTTGACCTCTTGCTTCCGTCAAATCAGGCGGGGCGGCATGCGCCGCCCCGGCGCGGCCGCATCCTACGTTATCGCTGTTGACCGTCCCACTCGCAGCCGAAAACGCGGCTTTTAACTTGGGATAGGTGTCCGCTTCCGGCTCGCGCGGATCGGCACTGGCTGGGTCCCGATTCGATGGCGTGCCGCTGCAAGGTGGCACCACGGCGAGCGCAACCGCTGGCTGGTCTTTTCCATTGCCCCTTTTTGTCCCTTCCCTTAACCTCATTTTTGAAAGAAGCCAATGAAAGCACTTGTGTACAACGGCCCTTGCGATGTCGTGGTCAAGACCATGCCGGACGCCAAAATCGAGCGTCCGACCGACGTGTTGGTAAAAATCACGGCAACTAACATTTGTGGTTCGGACCTCCACATGTACGAAGGCCGAACCAATATGGAATCGGGCCGGATTCTCGGCCATGAGAACCTCGGCGAAGTCATCGAGATTGGCAAGGCCGTGGACCGGGTTAAGGTCGGCGATATGGTCTGCCTTCCCTTCAACATCGGTTGCGGCTTTTGCGAAAACTGCGAGCGCAGCCTCAGCGGTTACTGCCTGACTGCCAATCCTGGCGCTGCCGGTGCGGCCTATGGGTTCGCCGGAATGGGCCCGTACAGCGGCGGTCAGGCAGAGTTTTTGAGAGTTCCCTACGCCGATTACAACTGCCTTGTGCTGCCGCCAGACGCCAAAGAAAAGGAAAACGATTACGTGATGCTGTCCGACATCTTCCCCACCGGCTACCACGCCACCGAACTCGCAGGCGTGAAGCCCGGAGACACCGTGGTGATTTATGGCGCGGGGCCTGTCGGGCTGATGGCCGCCTATTCCGCTGTTATCAAAGGCGCGAGCCAGGTCATGGTGGTGGATATGCATAAGGACCGTTTGAAGCTGGCGGAAAAGCTCGGCGCTATCGGCATCGACGACAGCGAGGGCGGCGCTGTGGGCAAAATAATGGAATTGACCGATGGACAGGGCGCCGACCGGGGCTGCGAATGCGTCGGCTACCAGTGTTGCGGCAAGCACGGTCACGAAGTGCCGAACCTGACGATGAACAATCTGGTCGAGACCGTGAAGGCGACCGGGACGATCGGCGTGGTCGGTGTATTCATTCCCGAAGATCCTGGAGCCAAGGATGCGCTTGCGAAGAAGGGACAACTGGCTTTCGACTTCGGCAAGTTCTGGTTCAAGGGCCAGAAGATCGGAACCGGACAGGCCAACGTCAAGGCTTACAACCGGAAACTTGCAAACTTGATCCATGCAGACAAAGCCAAGCCTTCGCTGATCGTTTCGCATGAGCTGCCGCTGGAGCAGGCGCCTGAGGCCTACCGGCATTTCGACAAGCGCGACGACGGCTGGACCAAGGTGGTGTTGAAGCCTTGAGAATAGTTTTCTGGCCTGGTGCTGCCGCTGCCAGCGCTGCGTAAACGCCTGCGGCATTGACTGCGAAGCAGGTTCCACCCTCACTCCTAGTACATGCACGTAGCCGCGTCTCGCGGCATCTTTTCTCGTTGCGAAATCGGTACGGGACGACTTCGATTCCGGAACTTTTCTATTGCGGCGCTGGTCTATCGCGGGTAGATTGAAGACCGGATTAAGTGAAGGCATCGCGGCGGCGGCAGTGGCTCGGTATTTCCCGGGCATGATTCGGTTGCGGCGAGAACTGGAGTCTTTTTATGGATGTGGTCCGTAATTTTCTGACACGTTACGAGCAGACGCGCGAGCAGGAGATGTCGATTGAGGAGTACCTCGATGCCTGCAAGCGTGACCCGCTCGTCTATGCCACAGCGTCTGAGCGCATGCTGGCCGCTATCGGCGAGCCGGAGATGCTCGACACCCGGCACGACCAGAGGCTGTCCCGTCTGTTCGGCAATAAAGTCATCAAGATCTACCCGGCATTCCGGGACTTTTACGGCCTCGAAGATCCGATTGAGCAGGTCGTTTCTTACTTCCGTCATGCGGCCCAGGGGCTGGAGGAAAAAAAGCAGATCTTGTACCTGCTTGGCCCGGTCGGCGGCGGCAAGTCGTCCATCGCAGAGCGCCTGAAGCAGCTGATGGAGCAGGTTCCGTTTTATTCGTTGAAGGGCTCGCCGGTCAACGAGACGCCGCTGGGGCTTTTCAGCAATACCGAAGACGCACCCGTGCTGCAGTCGCAGTACGGCATCGCGCCCCGCTATCTGCAACGGGTGATGTCGCCCTGGGCGGTGAAGCGGCTCGAAGAGTTTGGCGGCGACATACGGCAGTTCCGGGTCGTCAAACGCTTTCCATCGATATTGAAGCAGTGCGCCATCGCCAAGACCGAGCCCGGTGATGAGAACAACCAGGACATCTCGGCGCTGGTCGGCAAGATCGACATTCGCAAGTTAGAGACCTTCTCGCAGGACGATCCCGACGCCTACAGCTACTCCGGTGGCCTTTGCCTGGCCAATCAGGGCCTGCTTGAATTCGTTGAAATGTTCAAGGCGCCGATCAAGGTGTTGCATCCGCTGTTGACGGCAACGCAGGAAGGCAATTTCAAGGGCACCGAAGGCTTCGGTGCGATTCCTTTTGACGGCATTGTGATGGCGCACTCGAACGAGAGCGAGTGGAAGGCCTTCAAGAACAACAAGAACAACGAGGCTTTTCTGGACCGGATTTACATCGTCAAGGTGCCTTACTGCCTGCGTGAGTCGGAAGAAGTAAAAATTTACGAAAAGCTCATTCGCAACTCGTCGCTGACCAATGCGGTTTGCGCGCCCGGCACCTTGAAGATGATGGCGCAGTTCGGCGTGCTGACGCGGTTGAAGGAGCCTGAAAACTCCAGCCTGTTCAGCAAGCTGCAAGTCTATGACGGCGAAAACCTCAAGGACACCGACCCTAAGGCCAAGAGTTTTCAGGAGTACCGGGATTACGCCGGTGTCGATGAGGGCATGAACGGCATCTCGACGCGTTTTGCCTTCAAGATCGTCTCCAAGGTCTTCAACTTCGATTCGACCGAAATTGCGGCGAACCCGGTACACCTGATGTATGTGCTGGAGCAGCAAATCGAGCGCGAACAGTTCGCGCCCGAGATCGAGCAGAAGTATTTGTCTTTCATCAAGGAAATTCTCGCTGCGCGCTACGCCGAGTTCATCGGCAAAGAAATACAGACGGCGTACCTGGAGTCCTATTCGGAATACGGTCAGAACATTTTCGACCGCTATGTGACCTATGCCGATTTCTGGATTCAGGACCAGGAGTATCGCGACACCGACACCGGCGAGAGCTTCGACCGCTCCTCGCTGAATGCGGAGTTGGAAAAGATCGAAAAGCCGGCGGGCATCAGCAACCCGAAAGATTTCCGCAATGAAATCGTCAATTTTGTGCTGCGTGCCCGGGCCAGCAATGCGGGCAAAAACCCGGTCTGGACCAGCTACGAAAAACTGCGGACGGTCATCGAGAAAAAAATGTTTTCGAATACCGAAGACCTGCTGCCGGTGATCTCTTTCAACGCCAAAGCCAGCGCCGACGAGCAGCAAAAACACCAGGATTTCGTCAATCGCATGGTGGCCAAGGGCTACACAACGCGGCAGGTTCGGCTGCTGTGCGACTGGTATCTGCGGGTTCGCAAAAGCGCCTGATGGCTTTGGCGTGCCGCTCGGCGATCAACAAAGGTTTGCATGCTCCAGCAAGTCATTGACAGGCGTTTGGCAGGTAAAAACAAGTCCATCGGGAATCGGGAGCGTTTTCTGCGCCGTTTCCGCGGGCAAATTCGGGAGGCGGTGCGCCGGGCGGTAGATGGCCGCAGCATCGCGGACATGGAGCAGGGGCAAGACATCACCTTGCCCCGGCGCGACATGTCGGAGCCGGTGATAAGCCACGGAACCGGCGGGGTGCGCGAGACGGTTCACCCCGGAAACCGCGAGTACGTGCGCGGCGACCGCATCGACCGGCCGCAGGGCGGTGGCGCTGGGGGTGCGGGCGACGGCGCCAGCGCCGACGGGCAGGGCGAGGACGACTTTGTCTTTCGCATCACCCGCGAGGAGTTCATGCAGTACTTCTTCGACGATCTGGCGCTGCCCAATTTGATTCGCACCCAGTTGCTGCCGGATGCACCGGAGTGGAAGTACAACCGGGCCGGATTTGTTTCCGAGGGCACGCCGACCAATCTGCATGTCGTGCGCTCGATGCGGGTCGCGCTGAGTCGGCGTATCGCCCTGGGCGGCGACGACCGGGCCCGGCTGCGCGAGCTGGAGGCCGAACTGGCGACTGCCCTTGCCGAGGGCCCCGCGGTGCCCGACCCGATTCCGGCGCTTGAGCTGGAGATCGCAGCGCTGCGCGGCGAGACCAGGCGCATTCCGTTTTTCGACCCCTTCGACCTGCGTTACCGCAACCGCATCAAGGTGCCGGTGCCCACGGCCAAGGCGGCAATGTTTTGCCTGATGGATGTTTCCGGTTCGATGGACGAGGCGCGAAAAGACATCGCCAAACGCTTCTTCATATTGCTGTACATGTTTTTGCGCCGGCATTACGAACGCACCGACGTCATCTTCATCCGCCACCACACCCAGGCGTCCGAGGTGTCTGAAGAAGAGTTTTTTCAGTCCACCGAGACCGGCGGTACGGTGGTGTCGAGTGCGCTGACGCTGATGCACCAGATCATCGAGGCCCGGTATCCGCCTTCCGAATGGAACATCTACGGGGCCCAGGCGTCGGACGGAGACAACTGGCACCACGACTCCAGCAAGTGCCGCGAGCTGCTGACCTCCAAACTGTTGCCGCTGTCGCGCTACTTTGCTTACGTGCAGGTGGCCGAGGAAGACCAGAACCTCTGGAACGAGTACTCCGAGGTGGCGGCGGGGCATTCAAACTTTGCCATTCGCAAGATCAGGGCGGTCTCCGATATTTACCCGGTGTTCAGGGATCTGTTCAAGAAAGCAGGCGCCGTATGAGTGAAATTTATGGCCCGGCGCCCGCTGGACCCTTCGACGACGGGTTGCCCGCCAAGCCGCAATCCAGTACGCCGCATCCCACGCCCCGTCGCGAGCGCCTGCCGTGTCCGTCGGACTGGTCGATCGAGCTGATCGAGGCCTACCACACCGAAATCGCGCGCACCGCACGCGCGTTTGGTCTGGAAACCTATCCGGTGCAGCTTGAGGTCATCACGGCCGAGCAGATGATCGACGCCTATGCATCGATAGGCATGCCGGTGAACTACCGCCACTGGTCGTTTGGCAAACAGTTCATCGCGACCGAAAAAAGCTACCGGCGTGGCCAGATGGGGCTGGCTTACGAGATCGTCATCAATTCCGACCCGTGCATCGCCTACCTGATGGAAGAAAACACCATGCCGATGCAGGCGCTGGTGATGGCCCATGCCTGCTACGGGCACAACTCGTTTTTCAAGGGCAACTACCTGTTCCGGATGTGGACCGACGCCAGCTCGATCATCGACTACTTGGTGTACGCGCGCGACTACATCGCCGAGTGTGAGGAAGTCCACGGCTGGGAGGCGGTGGAGCAGACGCTGGACTCCTGCCATGCGCTGATGAACCAGGGTGTAGACCGTTACCGGCGCTCGCAAAAGCTTTCGCTCGGGCAGGAAGAAGAGCGGCGCAAGGACCGGGAGATCTATCAGCAGCAACAGGTCAATGACCTGTGGCGCACCTTGCCAAAAGCCGCAATCAAGCAGGTCGAAAAAAACCAGCGGCGCTTTCCATCCGAACCGCAGGAAAACCTGCTGTATTTCATCGAGAAAAACGCTCCATTGTTAGAGCCCTGGCAGCGCGAGCTGGTGCGCATCGCCCGCAAGGTGGCGCAGTATTTTTATCCGCAGCGGCAAACGCAGGTCATGAACGAGGGGTGGGCCACTTTCTGGCACTACACGTTGCTCAACACCATGTACGACGAGGGCTTGCTGACGGACGGTTTCATGCTGGAGTGCCTGCAGTCGCACACCAACGTGATCTTTCAGCCGCCAGTCACGCACCGCGCCTACAGCGGCATCAACCCCTACGCGCTGGGCTTTGCGATGTTCAGCGACATCAAGCGCATCTGTCAGCAGCCGACCGACGAAGACCGCGAATGGTTCCCGGATATCGCCGGCTCCGACTGGCAAAAGACGCTGGACCACGCGATGCGCAATTTCCGCGACGAAAGCTTCATAAGCCAGTACCTTTCGCCAAAGCTCATGCGCGACATGCGGCTGTTCTCGGTGGTGGACGACTCCAGCAAGCTGGAACTGGAAGTCAGCGCGATTCACGAAGAATCGGGCTACCAAAAGGTGCGGGAGGCGCTGTCCCGGCAGCACGACCTGAACCAGCGGGAGCCCAATATCCAGGTGTGGAATGTCGATGTTCGAGGCGATAGGTCGCTGACGCTGCGCCATATCCGGCACAACGACAGGCCGCTGGCCGACGATGTGAAGGAGGTCGTCAAGCATGTGGCCAGCATGTGGGGCTTTCGGGTCGTGCTTGAGAGTGTGGACCAGCACGGCAAGGTGGTGCAGCACTGGGATGTTTCGCCGCCGAAGATGGCCGTGGCGACTGATTGAGTTCGGTCCATTTGCGTCAGTTTTTCCGTCAGCTCCCATCAAGCCTTACCAGGTCAGATCAAGGCTGATCTTAGCGTGATGCGTTTTGCCCGTTGCTTTGGGCGTTCCGGGGCGCTCGGGCAGTTGCGTCACGCTGCCGCGAGGTCGCCATCGCCCAGCAGCGCCTGCTGGCCGTCCAGCAAGCCTGCCACCGGGGTGGCCTTGGCCAGCGCCAGCCAGACGCCGAACGGCAACTGCTGACGGATGCGCCGGGGTGCAGGTCGCAGCACCGTCAGGTGCTGGCTTGAGGCCACTATCACGCCGCATTCGGCGGGGATTTCACTCTCGTCGGCAATCGGGCGCCCCTTGGCGTCGCAGCCTAGTACATACCAGCATTCGCCGCCCAAGTCGAGGTAGGCAGCGCGTTTTTCCGGCCGGCGCAGGTCGCTAAGCAGGTCGGCACGCTGCACCTTGATTTCGTGGACGATTGGCTCAATGCAGTCGGCGCGCGAGGTGTTGCGGATCGAAAACACGTCGGGCCGGGCCAGGCACCAGCGCGTTTGGCCACCTTCTGCCTGGGTCAATTGCGCACGCAGCCCAAGGCCGCGCCAAGCGATCCTGCCGGCGCGCAGCATCTCGCAAGCGACGCGCTCGACCAGCGCTTCGTGCCGCGAAAGTGCCGACCGGTTGGTTTGCGCGCAGTCGGCGAGGTGGCTGATGCCGGCGTCGGTGACGCGCAGGGTTTCGTGTCCCCTCGGCCCGAGGACGCGCTGCAGCAGCCCGGCAGCGAGCAGGTCGATTTCCAACAGGTCGTGACACGGCCACCCGGCCGAGCGGTAAATATCGCGCAGGCGACGGCCGTGGGAACGACCCAGAAGTGCGACCGGCAGGGAGATGGTCGGGGAATCGGTGGCGGTGGGAGAGGCGGCGGGAGTGGCGGGCAGCATCCGCTGATTTTCGGAGAACTTTGCCGCCGCCGGGCAAGTCCTCAAGGCGCGCTGCGGTGTTGTGCCGTCGGCCCACGCCCGGCAGCTCATGTTTGTGAAGAAAAAGGCTTAAAACCCATGTTTTAAGGGCGTTATAAGCTATTTAAAGTATAGCGGCCGGGCGGTGCGCGCAGCAGTCGGAAGCCTGTCTGAGCGCTGCGCGGATCAGCCGGGACCCTGTCTGAGAGGGCTGCGTTTTTCAAGATTTTCTAGATAACCGTCGATGCCAGCGCCTTCGCGCTCCAGAAAACGTTCGACTGCATCGGCGAAGGACGGATGCGCCAGCCAGTGGGCGCTGCTGGTCTTGACCGGCAGCAGGGCGCGCGCCATTTTGTGTTCGCCCTGCGCGCCGCCCTCGAAGCGCTGATAGCCGTGGTCAATGCACCATTGCAGCGGCTGGTAGTAGCACGCCTCGAAATGCAGGCAATCGACGCGGGCCAGCGCGCCCCAGTAGCGGCCATAGGCAACGCGGGCTTGTGCGTCGGCCCCAAGGAGCGTCTCGCTCACCGCGATCAGGCTGGCTGCGACAGCGGTTCGCCCACCGTCCGGGCCGCTGTGCTCGGCCACGAACAGCAGCCAGTTCCCAGGCATGCTGCGCTGCATGCGGGTGAAGAAGTCGCGTGTCAGATAGGGCGCGTTGCCGTGTTCGTAATAGGTGCGCTCGTAGCAGCGGTAGAAAAAATCCCAGTCGGCGTCGCTGATGTCGGTGCCCAGCGACCAGCGAAAGCGGATTCCCGCGTCGGCCACCTTGCGCCGCTCCTGACGGATTTTTTTGCGCTTGTCCTGATTCAGGGACATCAGGAAGTCGTCGAAGTCGCGAAAGCCAGCGGGGCTGGCGCTGACTTGGGCGGAGTCGGTTTCGGTGCCCGGCGCGCGGTTGGACCAGTGAAATTGCACGTTGTGCCGCAGCATCAGGCCCGCTTTTTCGCAGGCTGCGAGGTCGGCGTCGCTGCCAAACAGCAGATGCAGCGAGGAAAGCTTTTGCTCGCGGCACCAGTTGATGGCTGCCTGCGCCAGCAGCAGGCGCTCGTCGGCATTGCGCGCCAGCAAGCGCGGTCCGGGCACCGGCGTGAAGGGCGGTGCGATCAAAGCTTTTGGGTAGTAGGCCAGGCCGTGCTGGGAGTAGGCGTTGGCCCAAGCCATGTCGAAGACGTATTCACCGTAAGAATGGGTCTTGAGGTACAGCGCGCAGGCGCCGGCCAACATGTCCCCTTGCCACAGCGTGAGGAAGCGCGGTGTCCAGCCGGTTTTTGTCACGGCGCTGCTGCTGGCATGCATGGCCACCAGGTATTCGTGGCGCATGAAAGGGCTGGGGGCTTCGTGCGGGGTCTGCGAAGCGAGCAGCGTGTTCCAGCTTGCGGCATCGACGTCCAGCGGCGAGGCCAGCACCCGAATGACATAATCTTTTTTAGCCAAGCGTTGCTCTTTTTTTCACTGTTTAAACCTCGGGTTTGCCTCGGTCAGGCCGGGGGCGAGCAGCCATCCCCCTACGAAATTCTGTTCTGCCATGACCCTGAAAATCTGCGTTGCCCAATTGAACTACTGCGTTGGCGACATGGCGGGCAACGCGGAAAAAATCATAGCGCTTGCCCGCACCGCCTACGCCGACGGGGTGCGGCTGCTGGTCACACCCGAACTGGCGATCTGCGGCTACGCGGCCGAAGACCTGTTTTTACGCCCTTCATTTATCGCTGCCTGCGATGATGCCGTCAACACCGTAGCCCGCGAGCTGGCCGGGTTAAAAGGACTGACTCTGGTGCTGGGCACACCGACGCAGGGCGACGGCGGGCCGGGACTGCGCACCAAAAGCGTGGCGGTGCCGCAGCGCCACAACGCCGCCCGCGTGCTGCGGGAAGGCCAGGTGATCGCCACCTATGCCAAGCGCGAGCTGCCGAACTACCAGGTATTTGACGAGCGACGTTACTTTACGCCGGGCCGGGGCACCTGCGTTTTTGAGGCGGAAGGCGAGGGTGGCGAGCCACTGCGTATCGGGCTGCTGATATGCGAAGACGCCTGGTTTGAAGAGCCGGCGCGCTTGACCAAGGAGGCCGGCGCCGAGTTGCTGGTCGTCATCAACGCCTCGCCATTTCATGTTGGCAAGGGGGGCGAGCGCGAGCAGACGATGCGCACCCGCGTGTTGGCTATCGGTTTGCCGATCGTCTATGCCCACCTGGTCGGCGGTCAGGACGAGATCGTTTTCGAAGGCCGATCGTTCGCGCTGCAGGCCGATGGCGCACTCGCCGGTCGCGCCCCAAGTTTTAAAGAAGATGGCTTTTATATCGAGGTTCTACGGGCGCAGGAAGCTATTGAATTGATAGCAAATACGGCGCCTGAGCGCAGCCTGGAAGCCGATCTCTGGGATGCGCTGGTATTTGGCGTGCGCGACTACCTCGGTAAAAATGGGTTTCCCGGAGCGATTCTGGGTCTGTCGGGCGGCATCGATTCGGCGCTGGTGCTGGCGATTGCGGTCGATGCCCTCGGTGCCGACAAGGTGCGCACCGTCATGATGCCTTCGCCCTATACGGCCGACATTTCGTGGCTCGATGCCCGCGAGATGGCCGCACGCATGAAGGTGCGCTACGACGAAATTTCCATCCTGCCGCAGTTCGATGCTTTCAAGGCCTCGCTGGCCGGCGAATTCGACGGAATGCCGGAGGACACGACGGAAGAAAACATTCAGGCACGGATTCGCGGCGTATTTCTGATGGCCTTGTCGAACAAGTTCGGCTCCATCGTGCTGACGACCGGCAACAAGAGCGAGATGGCCACCGGCTACTGCACGCTTTACGGCGACATGGCCGGCGGCTTCGCGGTCATCAAGGACGTACTGAAGACCAAAGTGTTTGAGCTGGCGCGCTGGCGCAATGCCAACGACCCGTACGGCACCGGCAGCGCACCGATCCCCGAGCGCATCATCAGCCGCCCACCGAGCGCCGAGTTGCGCGCCGACCAGCGCGACGACGACAGCCTGCCGCCCTACGACGTTCTCGACGCAATACTGTCCCGCTACATGGAAAACGACGAGAGCTTCGACACCATCGTTGCGGCCGGGTTCGAGCGGGCGCTGGTCGAGCGCGTGGCCCGATTGATTCGGGTGAACGAATACAAGCGCCGCCAGGCCCCGGTGGGCATCCGCGTCACGCACCGCAGCTTCGGCAAGGACTGGCGCTATCCGATCACCAGCCGGTTCCGTTCCTGATGCCGCAACGGTTTATTCGCGCTACATTCGCAGCGTGTCTGCATTGAAACTTTCAGAGAGCCTCCCATGAAACAAATTACCGCTGTCGTCAAACCTTTCAAGCTCGAAGAGGTCCGCGAGGCGTTGGCCGAGTGCGGGGTGACCGGCCTGACGGTCACCGAGGTCAAGGGCTTCGGCCGCCAGAAAGGCCACACCGAGCTTTATCGCGGTGCGGAATACGTGGTGGACTTCCTGCCCAAGGTCAAAGTCGAGGTGGTAGTGAAAACCGAAGACGTCGAGCGCTGTGTCGAGGCCATCGTGCGCGCCGCGCGTACCGGCAAGATCGGTGACGGCAAGATTTTCATCACCAGCGTCGAGCGGGTGGTGCGGATTCGTACCGGGGAAGAGGATGAATCGGCGGTCTAAGGCCAACATGACCTTGCTGGCGCGGCGCTTGCGGCAAACTAGATCTGGCTGAAGCGCGTCGCGGATGGCGCCAAGCCTGCCGTCTGCACCAGTTGTTCAAGCAGCAAGACGGGGTCGCTCGACACCGATATCAGTCCCATCTGCCAGTCACTCATGAAGCCATGCTGCACGGCGGACTCCAGAAAGGCGAGCAGCCCCGCGTAATAGCTGTTCTGGTTCAGCAAGCCGACTGGCTTGGCGTGGTAGCCGAGCTGGCGCCAGGTCCAGACTTCAAAAAACTCCTCCAGCGTACCAATGCCGCCGGGTAGCGCTAGAAAGGCGTCGGCTCGTTCGGCCATGATGCGCTTGCGCTCGTGAATGGTTTCGACGACGTGCAGCTCGGTGCAGCCGTTGTGTGCCCATTCTTTTTCAACCAGCGCATGCGGGATCACGCCGACCACTCGGCCGCCCGCTGCCAGTGTGGCGTCCGCAACGATGCCCATCAGGCCGTTGCGGCCACCGCCATAGACCAGTTGGCCGCCATGCCGGCCGATCCAGTCGCCCACCTGCGCGGCTACGGCGGCAAAGGCGGCATCGCCACCGGGCCGCGAGCCGCAATAGACGCAAACCGAAAAGGCCACCTTGGGTGTCGGTGCAGTCATGGCCAGAATCGCGCCGCCAGCGCCAGCGCCCAAGTCAGCCCGCACAGCAGCAAACTCAACAACACGGCAGCGCTTCCCATATCTTTGGCCCGTTTTGACAGGGCGTGCCATTGCGGGCCGATGCGGTCGATGGCGGTCTCAATACCGGTGTTGAGCAGCTCGACGATCATCACCACCAAGACGCTGCCAGCCAGAAAGGCAACTTCGACCCAGGTTTGGCCCAACCAGAACGCCGCTGGGAGAAGAAACAGTGCCGCGATAGCCTCCTGCCTGAAAGCTGGTTCATCCCAGCCTGCACGCAAACCGGCCAACGAATAACCGGCTGCGTGCCAAACTCGCACCATCCCCTTTCGGTGCTTTTGTGCATCGGTTGGCTCAACGCCTGGGTCGATAGCCTTAACCGGGACAGGGGGCTTCGGTCGCCGGGGGAATTCGATCGGTTTGGTCATGCGTTGGGGGTTGCTGTCGGCGTGTTTTGACGGGTATTGTGTACCGTGCTTTCGCGCTGCGAGAGCGGCATCGCCTTGTCTGGAAGCGGCTCAGGATCGGGGAGCCTGGTTGCCTGACGCGTCGGAGGGGGCCCCAGCGGTTTTGCGCGGAGGGGTTATCCAGGTGATCAATCGGGTTCCGGCCCAGATGTCATGCCAGAACTGACGTTCGGAATTCAAGCGCGAAGACAGCGCCCAGACCACGATCCAGCCGAAGGCCAGTGCCGCTCCGGCGGGGGCGCTCAAGCCAGCCAGCCAGGTCGTCGCCAAGGGCGGCAAAAACCACATCCACGACAGCAGGTAGCGCAGCGCTGCGCGCTGGCGCGTCAGGGGCTGGCCGTGGACCCCGACTACGCGGATGTGCCAGGTTTTCATGGCCAAAGTCTGTCCCCGCGCCCAAAACCAGACGAAATACACGCCGGAGGTCAGGAAGACAAACAGCTGAAGCCCCGGCCGGTTGTCGAGCGCGTGCCGCGTCTGGGTCATGGTGCCGAACAGGTAGCCGGCGATGAAGATCACGCCGAACAGCAGCATGCCTTCGTACAGCCAGCAGGCCATGCGTCGCCAGATTGACGGGGCAAAAATCAGAGCAATCGGAGCTGTCAATTGGGGGGGCGAAACAATGGGATCATGATCAGCTAGTGAAGTCGCGGCGACCTCGCAAGGAGAGGAGTTCCGGGGGCAGAGCCGCAATTGCTGCAGTGTCAGGGCTCTAGCACGTCCTTACGCGCAATCGGAAAAGTAATCGCTATTTTGCCGGAGTCGGCTGCAACGGGGTGACGCGTGTCTCGGTGCGGTTGGCCCGAGGCTCCAGCGGTGCCGACACCGCCGTCAGCTTCTGCCGCGCTACCGGAGTAATGGCCGTGGCGGCACCCGTTGGCTTTTGCGTGGCCATTTCGGCGAGCTTTTGCTTCTCTTCGGCCGACAAGGCCAGATAGCTCTGCCACTTGGCTTTCTTCTCGTCGGCCGTCAAGTCGGTCGCCAGCTCACGCGTTTTCGCAAAATTGAGTCTTGCTTGGGCGCGCTGCTGGGGGCTCATTGCGACCCACTCGACCATGCGGCTGTGCATGCGGTCCTGGTCCTCAGCGGGCAAGGACGGAAAGGTCTTGGACAATTCAAGCCATTTGCGTTTTTGCGCTTCGCTGAGGGGGTCCCAGATTTCTGCCAGCGGACGCAGCGCGATCTGTTGTTGAACTGTCAGTTGCGCCCAAACAGGGCGGGAGACAGGGACTTTCGGGTTGGCTTTCGGGTTGGCTGTTTTAGCCGCTGCAGCCGCAGTCCTGGAAGGCGGCTCGACTGGTTGCGCCGTGGGCGACTGGCTGCTGGCGGCCTGTGCAGACAGCAAAAGAAGCAGCGCGCTCAACGTCGGCAAAAGAGTGTTTTTCGCCAGCCCGTGCAACGAGCGACGGCGCGCCGTCGGCGGCAGAGCGGACGGCTTGGGGCGCAGATGGAAAACGCTCATCGCAATAAATGGAAGACGTGCAGAACAGGGGAAGTGCAATACCAACCGCCGGACAAGTCCTAGCGATCGTTTTTCAGGCACTGGACAAAGCCCGGGTCGGTGAAGGCTGCTGGGGGAAGGTCGTCGGTGAGCAAGGCGGCATCGACTTCAGCCAGTTCCTGAGCACGCCGCTCGCTCTGGATGGAGTTGATTGCCATCACGCCGATTACCAGTGCAACCAACGGGAAAACCAGCCCGACCCTGGACAGCCAGCCAAAGCCTAAACGCGAACCCAAGATCAAGGTCGATGACCCAACTCCGTTGGCAAGTGCCACATGGGAGTCGTTGGCGGCGATCTTGCGTTTGGATACGGCCTGCGCACGAGCCGCCCTCAGGCGCTCGCTGACGTCATGCGGGAGCGCTTGGGCGCCTTCAGACATGTAAGAAGCGATCTTGAGCCCGAATCTGTCAGATCGCGCGAGGAGTTGTTTTTGAATGGAAAAGTGGTTCATAGTTTGATGCCTTTGGCGCTCAGATTTCTACTAAGGGCCTGAATCGCGCGGGAACAGTGCGTTTTGACGCTGCCTTCAGAGCAACCCATCGCGGCAGCAGTCTCGGCCACGTCCATTTCCTCCCAGTATCGCATCAGGAATGCTTCCCGTTGACGGCCTGGCAGATCCTTAATGGCAGCTTCGATTTGTTGCAGGGTTTGCGCCCGCTCGGTCGCGTCCTGAGCGCTTTCCGTTCCTTCAGAGGTAGTCAAGGCCTCTAAAGTTTCCAGCAGATCGAAATCGGAGTCGTCGCCCGCTGATTCGAAGTCACTCATATTGGAAAAAATCGCGTTGCGGGTTTTTCGGCGGCGAAACCAGTCGAGCGTGGTGTTTGAGAGGATGCGCTGGAAAAGCATTGGCAATTCGGCTATCGGCTTGTCGCCGTAGTGGTGCGCCAGCTTCATCATGCTGTCCTGGACGATATCCAGCGCCGCCTCCTCATCCCGAACGTGGTAAATGCTCCTTTTAAAAGCCCGTTTCTCCACGCTTTTCAAAAAATCAGCAAGTTCTTGTTCGGTTGCCAAGGGGGTGGAATTCCAGTTTGTCTGACGTTGTCTCTTGCGGCTGCTTAGCGATCGGAAACGTACGGTCGCTGATGGCACTCAGCCACCGCCACGAGTGATGACTTCAAGAGCAGGCCGGAAAATTATCGCACCCCGTGGTGCCTCGCTTCAAGTTGTCTCCGGCCGGGACAGCCTCGCCTGCGTGTCGCAGGTCGGTGCGATAATGACGTTTGCAATTCATCAGGCAAACGGGTCACAACCCGGCAGGCTATGTGTCTGCCCATGGCTGTGATCTCAAGTCTCGAGGCCGCTTCACGAGAGTGGGTCAAGAGGCACCCAAGGTATTTCGTCAGAGAAATTCTCGAAAGGTTCATCATCATGGAAATCTCCAAAGCGGAACTCGCTTCCACCGCCGCCGCGTCAGCCAAATTCGCATCCGAAGACTTGCGCGGCGCGGAAATTCTTGTCAAGTCCTTGCAGGCCGAAGGTGTCAAATACGTTTGGGGTTACCCCGGCGGTGCCGTGCTGCACATTTACGACGCGTTTTTTAAACAGGACACGATCCAGCATGTGTTGGTACGCCATGAGCAGGCGGCTGTGCGTGCGGCGGACGGTTATGCGCGGGCTACCGGCGACGTCGGCGTAGCCCTTGTTACGTCCGGGCCAGGGGCGACCAATGCGGTCACCGGAATCGCGACGGCCTACATGGATAGCATTCCGATGGTCATCATTACCGGGCAGGTGCCGACCCACGCCATCGGCCTGGATGCGTTTCAGGAATGTGACACCGTCGGCATCACCCGGCCCATCGTCAAACACAACTTCCTGATCAAAGACGTCCGGGAGTTGGCCGATACGATGAAAAAGGCGTTTCACATCGCCCGCACCGGTCGGCCGGGTCCCGTCGTCGTGGACATCCCGAAAGACGTCTCTTTCAACAAGACGCCCTATACCGGTTACCCCGCCACCGTCGAGATGCGGTCCTACAACCCGGTGCGCAAGGGCCATGCAGGCCAGATCCGCAAGGCGTTGCAGCTGCTGATGCATGCAAAGCGGCCGTATATTTACACTGGAGGCGGTGTGCTTTTGAGCAATGCGTCGGCCGAACTGCGCACGCTGGTGGACATGCTGGGCTACCCCTGCACCAACACCTTGATGGGTCTGGGTGCTTATCCCGCCAGCGACAGAAAATTTCTCGGCATGCTCGGCATGCACGGCACCCTTGAAGCCAACAACGCAATGCAGAACTGCGACGTGTTGCTGGCAGTCGGTGCGCGCTTCGACGACCGCGTGATTGGCAACCCGAAGCATTT
>JAJAYS010000233.1 GCA_026786065.1 Polaromonas sp. | reverse complement strand
TGCTGCTTGAACAGCTCGCCCGCCAGGTGGTGGGACGTGCCCGCCCCGGCTGAGCCGTAGTTCAGGCGACCCGGGTTCTTGCGGGCGTTGTCCAGAAATTCCTTGAAGTTGGCGACTGGCAATTTTTGCGGATTGACGACCACCACCTGCGGAACGCTGGCCACCAGGATCAGCGGAATCAGGTCTTTTTCAATGTCGTAATCGAGCTTGGGGTACATGCTGGGCGCAATGGTGTGGTGCACAGCGCCCATGAACAGGGTGTAGCCATCAGGCTGGGCCTTGGCCGCAATGCCTGCGCCAAGGGTGCCGCCCGCGCCGCCACGGTTGTCAATGATCAGTTGCTTGCCGGTCAGGCGCGCGAACTGCGCGGACATCGGGCGTGCGAATGCGTCCGTGCCGCCACCGGCCGGAAACGGCACGATCATGGTCACCGGTTTGGCGGGCCAGCCGGACTGGGCGTAGCTACCCATGGACAGCGCCGCCAGGCCAGCCGCCGCAGTCCGCAGCACGTCGCGCCGGGACGCGCCAGTGTCAAAAGTCGATGTCATGTCTGTCTCCTGTCGTTATTGAAGTCGAAATGGTTGGTATGCTTACGAAATATACAAATCTTCGATGCCGCCGGCTACCGGGATTTTCCCCTGTGCCAGCAGCGCCCGGTGCTTGTCCAGGCGCTTGAGGTCGTAGAGGTAATTGACCATCAACCCGCAGGATTGTTTGAGGCCTTTGGGTGACGGATCACCGAGCCAGTTCAGCCGCTCGACCCGGGCCCCGTTGCCCAGATGAAAACGCGCCACCGGATCGAGGGGTTTGCCGTCTTCAAGCATGCGGCCCAGGTACTGCGCGGCGCAGTGCAGCAACATGCGGCGCACCGGCGATTTCTCGTTCAGACCAAGCGGGTTGTCCGCCGCAGTGATGAAGTGTTGCGCCGTGGGAGGCTCAAAGCCCACCGACCGGCCCAGCAGGGTGAGCTCTTTTTCATCGAGTTGCTCGATCAATCCAGCGGCGCTTTTACCAAGCCAGTGGCGAAAGCCAGGGATCGGCGACAAGGTGGCAAAGTGTTTGAGCCGGGGAAACTCGGCGTGCAGGGTCTCCACCACCCGTTTGATCAGCGAGTCGCCAAAACTCACGCCACGCAAGCCCGTCTGCGTGTTGCTGATGGAGTAAAAAATCGCAGTCGTGGCTTTTTTCAGATCGGCCGGCGCGGCCGATTCATCGAGCAGCGGCATGATGCTGTCCGCCATCTCATCCATCAGCGCCACCTCGACAAAAATCAGCGGTTCGTCGGGCATGCGCGGGTGAAAGAAACCGTAGCAACGGCGGTCGCTGTCGAGCCGGTTCTTCACGTCGGACCAGCTTTTGATGTCATGCACCGCCTCGTACCGGATCAGCTTTTCAATCAAGGAGGCGGGCGAGTCCCAGCTGATGCGGCGCAGGTCCAGAAAGCCGACGTCGAACCAGGTCGAGAACATGTACTCCATCTCGACATCCAGCGCCTGCAGCCGCTTGTCGGCCGTCAGATGCGGCAACATGTCGGCGCGCAGATCCACCAGAAAACGGAAACCCTCGGGAAACGCACTGAAGCGTTGCAACAACCTGCGGCGCGGCGAGACCGTCGCGCGGCGGTAGCGCACCTCGGCCACGGCTTCGTCGGGCGTGCCGACGGCCGCAGCCAACTGGGCCTGGGCGAGTTTGGCCTTCTGCGCATCGGCGACAAATTGCTCGCTCATCAGCAGCCACATGTCACGCCGCTCATGCAGGGAGGCGCGGGAATACCAGCCCGCCACCCCGCTGGCACGGCGACCGCCCTCGATCTCGCTGACCTGCGGGTCCACGATGGCTTTCAACTCTTCCAGGGTGCGGCGCAAGACACGCGGCGACAAGGCTTCTTCCTTTTGCCGCAGCGTGGCCTTGAGCCGCTCCCGGGTAGAGCGTTGCGGTTGCACGGTATCTGGCAGCACGCTATCTGCTATCTTTTTAATAGCTGGATGCGCAACACTGATGTCGGCTACAGCCGCTTTTTGTTCATCTTTTTTGCCGGACGAGAAGCGCGACACGCTGCGCACCAGCCATTCAGAGGTGTTCATGAGGCCACCCGCGTGCGCTGGTTGCGGGCGAGTTCACGCAAGGCCTCGCGCTGGCGCGTGAGGTGAGTGCGCATCGCCGCGTCGGCGCCTTCGCTGTCCCTGGCCTTGAGCGCGGCAAACACCGCCATGTGCTCCGCCAGACTTTGCGCCAGCCGGCCCGGCGCGTGCAGCTGCTGCGAACGCGCCAGCTTGAGGATCTTGCGCAGATCGGCAATCGCCATCGCCAGCCAGCGGTTGTCCGCCAGCGTGATGATGGCCTCGTGAATCGCGAAATTGGTGTCGTAATAATCGTTGATGCGGCCCGCTTTGGCGTGCCCGGCCAGGCGCTCATGCAGGGTGGTCAGCGCCGCCAGATCGGCATCGGTGGCGTTGCGCGCCGCCTCAAAAGCGCAGCGCCCTTCCAGCAGCGCAATCACTGGAAAAATATCGTCCAGAACTTTTTCAGTCACATCCGTGATGACGCAGCCGCGCCTCGGCTCATGGCGCAGCAGCCCCTCTGCCGTCAATACTTTGAGCGCCTCCCGCAGCGGCGTGCGGGAGATCTGCAGCCGCTCGCAGAGCACAGGTTCATCCAGAAAACTGCCGGGCGCCAACAGGCCGGCAAAAATCTGCTCCCGCAAAGTGGCGGCCACTTCCTGGTGCAATGAATTCTGGACGAGTCGCATGAGAGTGGGTGCGGTGAAGATCAGTTAAGGGGGAAAGTGGACTTCCGGCTGAAAAAAGGTGTTTTCAAACTGCGGTCGGCAAAACCCTTGTGGTGGGCGGCATTTAATTAATGTAATTACACGTAATTATGACATTTTGACTATCGATTGCAAGCTCTGGAAAACCCATGCCCGACGACGTCCCCTAAAGCGCGCAAGACCTGAAGCCGCAAAAAATATCATC
>JAJAYS010000232.1 GCA_026786065.1 Polaromonas sp. | reverse complement strand
GGGTGGCGGCCCCCCCGGGGGGCGCCCCCCCCCCGCCGGGGTTTTTCAAAACGCCCCGCCGGGCGGCCCACGATGGTGGCCGGGAAGGTCGCTGAAAAAAGCAGGTTCTGGCGCTGTACCGGCAAAAGCGCAAGGATCTGCGCTAGCTCGTCCCCAAAGCCAAGATCGAGCAAACGGTCGGCCTCGTCGAGAACCAGTGTCCGGATTGCCGCAACGCCGAGCGCGTTCTGGCCGATCAGATCGAGCAGCCGGCCCGGCGTCGCGACGACGATGTCGGCACCGCCGCGCAGCGCCATCATCTGCGGGTTGGCCGACACACCGCCAAACAGCGCGGCGACCTTGATGCGCTGCGGCAGATGGGCTGCCAGCGCGACGAAACCCTGTGCAACCTGGGCTGCCAGCTCGCGCGTCGGAACCAGCACCAGCGCGTGGCAGCTTCGCGGACTGCGCGAGCGCGGGGCGGCGGTTTCCGTCCAGTGCTGCAGCACCGGCAGGACGAACGCGGCCGTTTTGCCCGAGCCGGTCTGGGCCGCCGCGATCAGGTCACGCCCCTGCAGCACCGCCGGGATCGCTTGACTCTGAATGGCCGTTGGCACGGCATAGCCCTCGTCGGCTGCAGCACGGAGCAGGGTCGGCGACAAACCCAGTGAGGCAAACGGTATCAACGGCAATTCCGGTTCGGTGAAAGGTTCGTGCAACGCCGCGCAACGTCGACGGTGCAGGCCGCGAGTGTAAGGCGGGGCCTGCCAAGGCCAGCCAGTCGCTATCAAAAACGGAGCTGCTAACGCCCGTATTTATTGGCTTTAAAACCGAAAACACCATGATTAAAAGCAGATCTGAGTCGCCAGGTCCAGTCGGTGCGCCGACCGGCGCAGCAGGGTGAACGAAACACGCCGAAGCTCCGAGGGCCGTGGCGCAGCACCCTGCGCGTCGGGGATGGACTTTTTTTCTCACCTTCGCGGGTCTGCGGCGGCTGGATCGGGATGGGCTGCAAGGCGCCGTACTGCAGGTCATAGCCCCGCGTGTGCCAAGAAAAGCAAGTCAGCAGACCGCCAGAGCCTGGCGGATCACGGGCCAAAGACGCCCATGCAGAAGGTCCAAAAACCTGTCACGGCTCGGGCTGCAACTCCGAAAGATAAACCGAAAGATCGTGCAGCTTGGCCTTGCCCATGTAGTAGCGGTCAAGGCGCCATTCCTTCAAGATTTCGATCGCCAGATCGAAATTGTCGTAATCGAGTTCGTAAAGATCCGCCAAAGCAAATTTCTCATCCGACTCAAGGGCACGGACCAGGCGCGCCAGCGTCTGGGCCGATTGAGAGGCCGGCTCGGCTTCGATCAATCGGCGGGTCTTTTTTATAGCATTCATGCGTAACTTACAAAATTTGGAGGCCGCATCGAATGACGAATCCTCGTCTGAAACACCCGGCCGAGGCAGATAACCGCCTTGCTGAAACGCGCAGGCGCTTGCCGTTCTCGGTATCCGGACGACGTCACCCGGCATTCGGTCAAGGCTCTTGTGTCGGCCGAATTATGGCAAGTCGCAGATTCCGCTGTCTATCGCAAACGGCCGCTATAGATGGAATAGACCGTAACGTGACGCCACGCTCGGCTTAGTCCTACAGGCCGAAGTTGGCGCGCAGCGCCGTCTCTCGGCAAAGAGTCCTCAAGGCGCTGTGGCCGGGCCTGGGTTGCGGACCCGCGACGGGCGGTCTGGGGGCGGCCGACCTACAGGTCAAGTTTGAAGAATCGGACTGGCGACCTCTTCATGCATTTTTAGTGATAAATAAACATCTTTATATTCTTTTGGGTTTTAAGAAATCATCTTTAAGATCGCTCGACTTCCTTACCAAAGAGCCCTCCAGCCATGTCCACATTGCGCCTCGGCGACATCGCCCCCGACTTCACACAGGATTCCACTGACGGCAAGATCTCGTTCCATGAATGGGCGGGCGATTCGTGGGTGGTGCTGTTCTCGCACCCGGCTGACTTCACGCCGGTTTGCACCACCGAACTCGGCATGGTGGCCGCACTGAACGTCGAGTTTGCAAAGCGCCGCGTCAAGCCGATTGCCCTCAGCATCGATCCGCTGGAAAAGCACGGATTGTGGGTCAAAGACATCAACGAGACCCAGCGCACCACGGTGAACTTTCCCATCCTGGCCGACGAAGACAAGACCGTTGCCAAGCTCTACGACATGATTCATCCGAATGCCTCGACGACGTCCACCGTGCGCAGCGTGTTCATCATCGATCCGAAAAAAGTTATTCGTACCACGTTCACCTACCCGGCCAGCACCGGCCGAAACTTCGATGAAATCCTGCGCGTCATCGACTCGCTTCAACTGACCGACAGCCACAAGGTGGCCACTCCCGCCAACTGGAAAGACGGCGACGACGTGGTGACCGTGCCCAGCCTGCAGGACCCGGCCGAACTCGCGCAGCGCTTCCCCAAGGGCTTCCAGGCGGTGCGTCCCTATTTGCGCATGACGCCGCAGCCCAACAAATAAAGCGCGCTGCCGCCCAGCCGCTGCGCACAATCATTTTTCTTTTTTAAGGCCGCCTTGTGGTGGTCCGTATGACCATGACTTCAAAAATCAAACTTCTGATTGCAATCTTCAGTCTGGCGGTTGCCAGCGCTGCCGGATCGCAAACGCTGCTAAACGGCTCCTACGACGTGGCGCGCGAGTTCTACAAGGACTACAACGCGGTCTTCACCGCGAACTACAAAAAAACCACCGGCAAGGACGTCAAGATCGACCAGTCGCACGGTGGCTCCAGCGCCATCGCCCGGTCGGTGGCCGACGGGCTCGACGCCGATGTCGTCACGATGAACACCTCGACCGACATCGACTTTCTGGCCAGCGTCGGCGTCGTGGCCAAAGACTGGTCCAGCCGCTTTCCGGGCAACGCGTCGCCCACCACCTCCACCATGCTTTTTCTGGTGCGCAACGGCAACCCGAAAGGCATCAAGGACTGGGACGACCTGATCAAGCCCGGCATCCAGGTGATCGTGGTCAACCCCAAAACCGGCGGCAACGGCCGCTACGCCTACCTGGCCGCCTGGGGCTACGCGAAGAAAAAGGGTGCGACCGACGTGCAAGCGGCTGAATTTGTCGGCAAGCTTTATAAAAACGTGCCGGTTCTGGGCAAGGGCGGCCGCGACGCCACGACGGTGTTTTTGCAGCGCAATATTGGCGATGTGCTGGTGACTTTTGAATCCGAAGTGCTGTCTGTGAACAAGGAGTTCGGTGAAGGCAAGGTCGAGTCGGTCTATCCGTCCATCAGCATCGTGGCCGAAAACCCGGTGGCCGTTGTCGAACGCACGGTGACGAAAAAAGGTACGGGCGAACTCGCCAAAGCCTACCTCGACTATCTGTATTCCGAAGAAGGGCAGGAGGTGGCCGCCAGGCACGCACTGCGCCCACGCTCACCGGCCGTACTGAAAAAATACGCCTCCAGCTTCAAGCCGCTGCAGCTTTTCACCGTGCAGGAAATGTTCGGCTCGTTGGGTGAAGCGCAGAAAGTCCACTTCAACGACGGTGGTCAGTTCGACAAGATCTACACGGTCAAATAGCGTCATGGTTTCGCTGACCGCCGGCTCGCCGTTGCCGGCGACGCGGGTCGGGCCCGGCAAGCGGCGGGCCGCCAGGCGCGTGCTGCCCGGCTTTCGCCTGACGCTTGGCTACACGCTGCTGTACCTGAGCCTGATCGTGCTGATTCCGATTTCGGCGCTGTTTTTCAAGACCTTCACACTGACGTTCGAGCAGTTCTGGGCGGCAGTGAGTTCACCGCGCGTGCTTGCGGCCTACAAGCTGACGTTTGGCGCGTCGCTGATTGCGGCGCTGGTCAATCTGGTGTTCGGCCTGCTGCTGGCCTGGGTGCTGGTGCGCTACCAATTTCCGGGCAAGAAGCTGGTTGATGCACTGGTCGATTTGCCGTTTGCGCTGCCGACCGCCGTGGCCGGCATTTCGCTGACCGCGCTGCTGGCTGGCAACGGCTGGATAGGCCAATACCTGGAGCCGCTGGGCATCAAGCTGGCCTTCACGCCGGCCGGCGTAGTGATTGCGCTGATTTTTGTCGGCCTGCCGTTTGTGGTGCGCACCGTGCAGCCAGTGCTCGAAGACGCTGAAAAAGAACTCGAAGAAGCCGCCACGTCACTCGGCGCCACCCGTTGGCAAATCTTCACCAAGGTGATCCTTCCGCACATCACACCCGCAATGCTTACCGGCTTTGCGATGGCGTTTGCAAGGGCCATCGGCGAATACGGCTCGGTGATCTTCATCGCCGGCAACATGCCGATGGTGTCCGAAATCACGCCGCTGATCATCATCGGCAAACTGGAGCAATACGACTTTGCCGGCGCGACGGCCGTGGCGCTGGTCATGCTGCTGATCTCGTTCGTTCTGCTGCTGGTGATCAATGCCTTGCAAGCCTGGCAGCGCCGGAATGCGGGAGCGCCCGCATGATATTTGCTTGCCGGTCCTTGCGCAGGCGCTTTACCGGCTTTCCCCGATGAAGTCGGCCCAACACCGCGTCACCGTCACCGAAGGTCCGGTGGTGCGCTGCCTGCTCATTGGCACCGCGCTTTTGTTCGTGTTTCTGTTCCTGCTGCTGCCGCTGGCTGCGGTGTTCACCGAAGCCTTGCGCAAGGGCGGCGACGCCTACCTGGCGGCACTGAAGGAGCCCGACGCCTGGAGCGCCATCCAGCTCACGCTGATTGCGGCTGCCATCTCGGTGCCGCTCAACCTGGTGTTCGGCGTGGCCGCCGCCTGGGCGATTGCGAAGTACGAATTTCGCGGCAAGTCGTTTTTGACCACGCTGGTGGATCTGCCGTTTTCAATCTCGCCGGTGGTCGTCGGCTTGATGTACGTGCTGGTGTTCGGCGCGCAGGGTTGGCTCGGGCCGTGGCTGCAGTCGCACGACATCAAGATCATTTTTGCAGTGCCAGGCATCGTTCTGGCGACCGTCTTCGTCACCTTTCCGTTTATTGCGCGCGAGCTGATTCCACTGATGCAGGCGCAGGGCAACGACGAAGAGCAGGCCGCCATCGTGCTGGGCGCGACCGGCTGGCAGACCTTCTGGTATGTGACGCTGCCCAATATCAAGTGGGGGTTGATCTACGGCGTGATTTTGTGCAACGCCCGCGCGATGGGCGAGTTTGGCGCGGTGTCGGTGGTGTCGGGACATATTCGAGGGCAAACCAACACGCTGCCGCTGCATGTCGAAATTCTGTACAACGAATACCAGTCGGTTGCGGCCTTCGCCGTGGCGTCGCTGCTGGCCATCCTGGCGCTGGTGACGCTGGCCGTCAAGTCGGTGGCCGAATGGAAGCAGGAGGCCGAGCTGAAAGCCTCCACCGCGCTGCCGCCGGAGCGGCCGACTTCGCCATGACAAAAATCGGGCTGTCACCCCGGACTCGATCCGGGGTCCACCGCTCAGGATGCACAAGCTCAGTGCCATGAATTGCGAGTCACGCCCGCAATGACAAACCGCAGGAACAGAAAGACGCCCCATGAGCATTGAGATCCGCAACGTCAGCAAGCATTTCGGCAACTTTCAGGCGCTGGGCGACGTGAGCCTGGACATCGAATCGGGTGAACTGGTCGCGCTGCTCGGCCCATCGGGCTGCGGCAAGACCACGCTGCTGCGCATCATTGCCGGGCTAGAAACCGCCGACCAGGGCAGCATCCTGTTCAGCGGCGAAGACACCACCTACGTGCATGTGCGCGAGCGCCAGGTCGGTTTCGTGTTTCAGCATTACGCGCTGTTTCGCCACATGACGGTGTTTGAGAACGTCGCCTTCGGCCTGCGCGTCAAGCCGCGCAGCCTGCGCCCCAGCGACGCAGAAATCAGGAAAAAAGTACACACGTTGCTGGGCCTTGTGCAGCTCGACTGGCTGGCCGACCGCTTTCCGTCGCAGCTCTCGGGCGGGCAGCGCCAGCGGATTGCGCTGGCACGCGCGCTGGCGGTCGAGCCCAAGGTGCTGCTGCTCGACGAACCCTTTGGCGCGCTCGACGCCAAGGTGCGCAAAGAGCTGCGCCGCTGGCTGCGCCGGCTGCACGACGACCTGCATGTCACCAGTATTTTTGTCACCCACGACCAGGAAGAAGCGCTTGAAGTGGCCGACCGGGTGGTGCTGATGAACCAGGGCAAGGTCGAGCAGATCGGCTCGCCGCAAGAGGTGTGGGACCACCCGGCCAGCCCCTTCGTATATGGCTTTCTCGGTGACGTGAACCTGTTTCACGGCCGGGCGCATGAAGGCGAAGTGCATGTCGAAGGCATTCGCATCAACTCACCCGAACATGCCGGCGCACAGGACGCAAAGGCCTTCGCCTATGTGCGCCCGCATGACCTGACGGTGGAGCGCTACTCGCCGCAGAGCCCCAAAGGCGAAGGCATCGTCGCCCGGCTCGACCGCGCCATCGTCATTGGCCCCATCGCCCGGCTGGAACTGGTTCCGGCTGAAGACCACCGGCAGCCCGGCAATGCCTCGGCCGACAACCTCATCGAAGCGCAGATTCCGGCGCAACAGTACCAAGAGATGGGCTTGGCTGAAGGCGACATGCTGGTGGTGACGCCGCGCAAGGCGCGGGTGTTTGTCGAGCGTTGAGGCGTTTCCCCCCTCGCTTGAAGTGCGAAGCCAGCCGATAAAATTGCAGGTACGCCTGCCTTACGTTAAAGTAAGGAAAAGGAGATCTCCATGACTACCGCCACCGTCACCAGCAAAGGCCAGATCACCATTCCCGCCCCCATCCGGCAGGCGCTGAACGTCAATGCGGGCGACCGGGTCGAGTTCGTGGAAGTGGTGCCAGGCCGATACGAGTTCATTGCGGTCACCCGATCGGTTACCGAACTGAAAGGGCTATTCGGCAAGCCCGAAAAAATAGTGTCCATCGACGGGATGAACGCAGCCATTGCGTCGCGTGGCGCATCGTCAGGATGATCGGGCTCGACACCAACGTCGTCGTTCGTTACATCATGCAGGACGACCCGGAGCAATCCCGGCTCGCCTCGATCCTGATTGAAGGACTGACCACCGAGGATCCCGGTTTCATTCCGCTGGTCGCGGTCACCGAACTGGTGTGGGTTCTGTCTTCGGCCTTCAGGTTGATGCGCCCGCAGATTGTTCAGACGCTGGAAATCTTGCTGCAAACCAAGGAACTTCAGGTTGAACAGGCGGACGTCGTATGGCGTGCCGTTCGCCTGTATCGTGACAGCGCAGCCGATTTTGCAGATTGCCTGGTGGAAAGATCCGCCGCCGCAGCCGGGTGCGTTCGCACCATGACCTTTGATCGCGGTACAGCGAAACATGGCGCCATGACCTTGATTCAATAGCAGGCAGCAGCCCGCCCGGTGGCGGATGACCTCTGCAATGAGGCAAAAGAGCCACCGTTCCACGGCGTCCAGAACCATCCCCCCACATTGACACACGATAGTGAGAAAGAACGCCATGCTTGCCCGTCTCTTGCACACCAGCCCGCGCCGCCTGCTGTCGCTAATTTGCGCGGCCTGCGTGGCCATGCTGGCCTTCGGGCTTTATTTGCAACACGTGGTCGGCCTTGAGCCGTGTCCGATGTGCATCGTTCAGCGCTATGCGCTGATGGCGGTTGCGCTGGCGGCGGGCATCACGGCGCTGACCAGCAAAAAGCCGCTGTTGATGTCCGGCTCGGCGCTGATGCTGCTGCTGTCCGGCTTCGGCGCATTCGTCGCAGCACGCCAGAGTTTTTTGCAGTGGTACCCGCCCGAGATCGCCTCCTGCGGGCGCGACTTCTACGGAATGATCGAAACCTTCCCGTTGAAGCGCGCGATACCGATGATCTTCAAGGGCAGCGGCGACTGCAGCAAGATCGACTGGACCTTTCTGGGGCTGTCGATTGCGAACTGGTCGTTTATCGGATTTGTGGCGATTGGCTTGGTGACGTTGGTGATGATCGCGCGGCAATTGGAAGCTCGTTGAGAAACCGATGAAAGACCGATGGAAGACCGCGTGCACGAGTTGCGAATGATCGCGCTCGCCCCAGAGACTGAAACCCTGTACTACGTGGCCTTTGTAG
>JAJAYS010000231.1 GCA_026786065.1 Polaromonas sp. | reverse complement strand
TTTCAACGCAATGCGCAGCAAGAAGGTATCCAGCGCGCCGGTGTCTTTCAGGTACTGCTCTTCTTTACCCGCCTTGACTTTGTACAGCGGCGGCTGGGCAATGTAGATGTGGCCGCGCTCGACCAGCTCAGGCATTTGACGATAAAAGAAAGTCAGCAGCAGCGTGCGGATGTGCGCACCGTCCACGTCCGCGTCGGTCATGATGATGATGCGGTGGTAGCGTAGCTTGGCAACATTGAAGTCGTCGCTGCCGGGTGTGCCGCCAATGCCGCCCGCCTTGCCGATGCCGGTGCCAAGCGCGGTGATCAGCGTCAGAATTTCATTGCTGGTCAGCAACTTTTCGTAGCGTGCTTTCTCGACGTTCAGAATCTTGCCGCGTAGCGGCAAAATCGCCTGAAACTTGCGGTCTCTGCCTTGCTTGGCTGAACCCCCGGCCGAATCGCCCTCGACCAGATAAATCTCGCACAGCGCCGGGTCTTTTTCCTGGCAGTCGGCGAGCTTGCCCGGCAGGCCCATGCCGTCGAGCACGCCTTTGCGCCGTGTCAGGTCGCGTGCCTTGCGGGCCGCGTCGCGGGCGCGCGCCGCTTCAATGATCTTGCCGACAATGATCTTCGCGTCATTCGGTCGCTCCTGCAGGTAGTCGTGCAGCAAACGGCTGACGATGTCTTCGACCGGACCGCGCACTTCACTGCTGACCAGTTTGTCTTTGGTCTGGCTGCTGAACTTGGGTTCGGGCACCTTGACACTGAGCACGCAGCACAAGCCTTCCCGCATGTCGTCTCCGGTCACCTCGACCTTGGCCTTCTTGGCCAGTTCGCTGTCGTCGATGTATTTGTTGATGACCCGCGTCATCGCCGCACGCAAGCCCGTCAGGTGGGTACCGCCGTCGCGCTGCGGAATGTTGTTGGTGAAACAGAGCACCTGCTCGCTATAGCCGCTGTTCCACTGCATCGCCACCTCAACGCCGATGTTGGTGCCCTGGTCACTTTGGCGGTCGCCCATCGCGTTGAAAACATTTGGGTGCAGCACCGTCTTGCCCTTGTTGATGAACTCAACGAAGCCACGCACCCCGCCGGCGCCGGCAAAGTCGTCTTCCTTGCCGCTGCGTTCGTCCTTCAGGCGAATGCGAACACCGTTGTTCAGAAAACTGAGCTCCCGCAGACGCTTGCTCAAAATCTCGTAATGAAAGTCGCTGTTTTCCTTGAAGATGTCGGTGTCGGGCAAGAAGTGAACCTCGGTGCCGCGCTTGTCGGTGTTGTCCATCAACTTCATAGGCGAAACCTCAACGCCGTTGACGGTTTCGATGATGCGGTTTTGCACAAAGCCGCGTGAGAACTCCATCACATGCACCTTGCCGTCGCGCCGGATCGTCAGCCGCAGCATCTTGCTGAGCGCATTGACACAGCTGACACCCACGCCGTGCAGCCCGCCAGACACCTTGTAGCTGTTCTGGTTGAACTTGCCACCGGCGTGCAGTTCGGTCAGCGCAATCTCGGCGGCTGAGCGTTTGGGCTCATGCTTGTCGTCCATCTTGATGCCGGTCGGGATGCCGCGGCCGTTGTCGGTCACGCTGACCGAGTTGTCGGTATGGATGGTGACGACGATGTCGTCGCAATGGCCGGCCAGCGCCTCGTCGATGGAGTTGTCAACCACCTCAAACACCAGGTGATGCAAACCGGTCCCGTCGGACGTGTCGCCGATGTACATGCCAGGACGCTTGCGAACGGCTTCCAGGCCTTCGAGAATCTGGATCGACCCTTCCCCATAGGCGTCCGACGCGCCAGCCTGGTTGGTGTCGATCTTCGGCTGGTAGTTGGAGCTTTCTTCGCCTGCAGCACCGCCGCTGACGTTCACTTGGTCGGCAGCGCTGGGTTTGTTTTGTTCGGTCATGGCCACTTCTTCTGAAAATTTGCTGTCGCTTGAATGACCAAACCCGCTTTTGAAAGCGGGTCTGGTTTTGTTTTGCTAGCCTGCCAGCGTCAAATTCGCATCGGCATCACGACGTATTTAAAGGTCGCGTTATCTGGAATCGTCAGTAGAGCCGAGCTGTTCGAGTCGGCAAGTTCGATCTTGACCATGTCTTGCTCCATATTGGCCAGCGCATCGATCAGGTAAGTGACGTTAAAACCAATCTCGATCGCATCGCCGCCATAGTCGATGTCGAGTTCGTCCACCGCTTCTTCCTGCTCGGCATTGTTTGACGCGACACGCAAGGTGCCCGGCTCGATGTTCAGCCGCACGCCCTTGAACTTCTCGCTGGTCAGAATCGCTGTGCGCTGCAGGCTCGCAAGTAGCGGCTGACGGCCGAGCGTGACGATGTTTTTGTGGTTCTTCGGAATCACCCGGTTGTAGTCGGGGAATTTTCCTTCGACCAGTTTGGTCACGAACTCCATGCCGTCAAAACTGAACCTGGCCTGGTTGCCGGCAAACTGCATTTCGATAGCGCCTTCCTTGTCGCTCAACAGGCGCTGCATTTCCAGCACGGTCTTGCGCGGCAGGATCACTTCCTGCTTTGGCACCTCGACATCGAGCGTTGCCGAAGAAAAAGCAAGACGGTGGCCATCTGTCGCCACCAGGCTCAACTGCTTGCCCTCGGCGACAAACAAAATACCGTTGAGGTAATAGCGGATGTCGTGAACCGCCATCGCAAACGCCACCTGGTTGAGCAACTCCTTCAGCACACTTTGCGGCACCGAGAAAGCCGGGCCAAAATTCGTGGCCTCCTGCACCAGCGGGAAATCTTCGGCGGGAAGCGTTTGAAGCGTGAATCGGCTTTTGCCGCCTTTCAGTATCAACTTGTTTTGTGCCGACTCAAGCGACACGGTCTGCTCTGCTGGCATCGATCGCAAAATGTCGATCAGCTTGCGGGCGCCAACCGTGGTCGTGAAATTGCCGCTGTCTCCGTCAAGCTCGGCGGTAGTGCGGATCTGAATTTCAAGATCGCTGGTGGTCAGTTGCAGCTGCGATCCGGTCTTGCGAATCAACACGTTCGCCAGAATCGGCAGCGTGTGCCGTCTTTCGACGATGCCCGACACCGATTGCAAAACCGACAGTACCTTTTCTTGCGTGGTTTTCAGAACGATCATGACTTCCTCTTGTTTCTCTTTAATTCTTTAATTCAAATTAGTAGTAGTAGTAAGGGCGGCGGGCTTCTGTGGATAGCGCCATTTTCCCCTTTTCTATCAAGCACTTGGCGTTTGTTTAACCTTGTGTGGAGAGGCCGGCTTCGGAGGTTGCCAGATATGAACATCTTTCAAAGGATCGCTCCCACTGTGGATAAGTGGGTACTTGTTAAAAAGTTGTCCCCAAGGCTGAACTGGTGGCGTTTCCGGCTCCTGGTGCGATGGCGCAGGCGGCAACGCGCTGCCGCAGAAGGTCGGCTGCCCACCCAGCACATGGACACGTCGATACGACACCATGTCAGCCTTTCAAGGTTTGTTCGAGTACATGCAGCTGCTGGTTCAACTCGGTCATTTGCTGGCGCTCTGCCGACATTTTGCGAACCGCATGCAGCACTGTGGTGTGGTCACGCCCGCCAAAAAGCTCGCCGATCTCGGGTAAACTTTTTTGCGTCAGCTCTTTGGCCAGGTACATGGCTATCTGCCGCGGCCGGGCAATGCTGGCGGGCCGCTTTTTCGAGTACATGTCAGCAACCTTGATCTTGTAGTAGTCGGCCACCGTTTTCTGGATATTTTCGACCGATATCTGCCGGTTCTGGATGGACAGCAAATCCCGAAGCGCCTCACGGGCCAGCTGGATCGAAATCTCTTTCTGGTTGAAGCGTGAGTACGCCAGGATCTTGCGCAGCGCGCCTTCAAGCTCGCGCACGTTGGAACGCACATTCTTGGCCACGAAAAACGCGACTTCTTCCGGCATCGATGCGCCTTCGCTTTCGGCTTTGCGGATCAGGATGGCGACGCGCATTTCCAGCTCGGGTGGTTCGATCGCAACCGTCAAACCCGAGTCGAAGCGCGAGACCAGACGTTCATGAATGTCGGTCAAGCCTTTCGGATAGGTGTCGCTGGTCATTACGATGTGCGACTTCTTGGTAAGCAGCGCTTCGAACGCGTTGAAAAACTCTTCCTGGGTTCGGTCCTTGTTGGCAAAAAACTGTACGTCGTCGATCAGCAAAAGGTCGAGCGAGTGGTAGCGTTCCTTGAACTCGTCGAACGTTTTGCGCTGGTAGGCCTTGACCACATCGGAGACGAACTGCTCTGCATGGATGTACAGCACTTTTGCAGCCGGATTGTCGCCCTGCAACTTGTTTCCGATGGCGTGCATCAGGTGAGTTTTCCCCAGCCCGACGCCGCCGTAAATGAAAAGTGGGTTGTAAAGCTGTCCCAGACTGCTTGAAACGTGGAGTGCAGCAGCCCGGCCCATCCGGTTCGCAGTGCCTTCGATCAGCGTTTCAAATGTCAGGGCGGTGTTCAGTCGGCTTTTGAAAGGAGCGCCCGTGGCCTCCTCTGGCGGGCGAATACCCACCGGCTCGATCACTCCCGGGCCTTCGAAAGTGCGCGCCAAAACGGCGGATCGGACAAGCAATTCGCGTGGCGCCAAGGCCAGCTCGAGGCTCATTTTTTGACCAGCTTGCTGCTCCAGCAGCGCGGAGATACGACCTGCGTACTGCGCCCTCACCCAGTCAAGCTTGAAGCGGTTGCCAACCTGGATGACCACCTTGGAAAGGTCGGCCGTCACCTCGACGATCAGCGGGCGAATCCAGGTATTGAACTGCTGTTCGGGCAGTTCTTGGGCCAACTGGTCAACGCAGCGCTGCCACAAACCGTCGTTTAGGTTGCTGAGGGGTCCCGCATTCATCAAGGGTGAGCTACCGCGTAGAGGCGCCAGTCGGCGCCCGACGGCTTGTGGATAAATTCGATTTTGCGCCCCCGGATTGTAGTCGCAGGCGCAAGTTATCCACACCAGAATTTTTGCGGTTTAAGCCTATTGTTCACCGTCGGTCTGCGATGACGAACCCCTCTGAATTAGTCGCCGCGATCGCCACCGCGACGTTTGAATTTTAGGGTCGTTCAAGGCGCGGCAGCCCCCGCAACTGAGACTGCCACCCAAAATTCTGCGATACTCACGGGTTTCCTTCATTTGGGCGGGCGTTCTACGCGATAAGTTTTTCGTGTTGCTCCGTCAGGCAAACGACAAGCTGCGGTGTCACCCAAGAAAGCCTTGTTATTTCGCAGCACCCGATAAAGCCACCATTTTTTCACCAGAGGGCTGACTGCCCCACCGCATCGAGGACAGCATCATGAAACGTACCTACCAACCCTCCAAGGTCAAGCGCGCGCGCACGCATGGTTTTCTGACTCGCATGAAAACGCGAGGTGGCCGGGCTGTCATCGCGGCAAGGCGGGCCAAAGGCCGTAAGCGCCTGGCTGTTTAAACGCCTGCTTGCGATCGCTCGCCGAG
>JAJAYS010000230.1 GCA_026786065.1 Polaromonas sp. | reverse complement strand
GGGTGACACGTCGTTTGTGCTCAAGGGCGAGGAAGACATCCGCCGCCTGACCCGTCAGTCGCTGCTGATCGCCGCCGGCCACGGCGTGCACTTCAGCGTCAAGGACATGGGCGCGCTGGACCGGGCTTCGCGGCGCTTGCTGGAGCGGTTTCTCTGATTTGTCATTGCGGGCTTGATCCGCAATCCATGCCGCGTGAGCTACAAGTATTGCGGTATGCCGCTATGGATCCCGGGTCAAGCCCGGGATGACAGATGGGAATGACCATGCTTCATGGACTATTTCGTTTACCTCATTGCCAGGGGAAGAGCGGCCCCTGTATGTCGGCGTCACGGATGACCTGGTTCGCCGTGTGTACGAGCACAAGAACGGGTTGGTCGAGGGCTTTACGAGCCGCTACGCCGTGCGCCAACTTTCTTTTCGGCTGGCCCCGGGATGGAGCTGGCGGGGTCGTCTGGCGTCACCAACGAGCCCGCAGCGGCCCCACCCAGTGCGCCAGCCACCACACCGACGGCGCTGCCGACCAGCACACCGACCGGGCCGGCCAGTGCGGCGCCAACGGCTGCGCCGGTAGCTGCACCGGCTACCAGGCCACCGCCCATCAATACCGAATTCGATTCGCGGACGGACTCTGCAGCCGAGATGGGAATCTGTGCCGCAGGCTCAGGATCCTGCGACGGAATGCCGTGGCCGGGCAGCGCTTGCTCGGCAAGGTCTTTGTCTACCGGCTCGACGTCAAGCGGCCGGTTGGCAGGGGTGGGGGATGGATGCATAGGGCTCTCCTTGGAAGTTAGCTGACGAGGGGGCGAGCGTTACGCTCGCTACCCCTTGGTTGTAACTCTGACACCTACCCCATGAGCCGTCTGACAGGCCGCAACAGTGTCAGACAATGTCCTTGACCGACTCAACTTGCACACGCCGATCACAGACGCAACGGGATAGCTGCATCGATTTGGACGTGCGCTGTTCTATGTCGGGCCTGCCCCAGACTTGATCCAGGGTCCGGGATGACAACTTGCATGCTATTGATTTAATAGCTGCTTGCGCCCGTGGAATAAGGGCGCAATGCCGATTTGATGGCGGATTCAAGTACAAAGTGCAACAAATGGAAGTGTAATCGGCTGCATTTTCAAGCCATAGAAGACCTCGTGCGGCGTCAGGTAGCCCAGGCACTTGCGAGGCCGGTGGTTGAGCAGATACACCGCATCGTCGACCTGAACCTGGCTGACCTTCAGGAAGTTGGTCTTCTTGGGAAAGTACTGGCGCAGCAACCCATTGTGGTTCTCATTGAGTCCGCGCTCCCAAGAGCAGTACGGGTGAGCAAAGTACACCTTGGCCTGCAGGCATCGTGCAATGAAATCGTGCTCCGAGAATTCCTTGCCATTGTCAAAGGTCAGCGTGTGGCACTGCCCCTTGTGAGGCCGCAGCAACGCGATCACAGCCTCCGTCACGCCAGCGCTATGGCGCGAGGCCAACTGGCAGGCCAGCGTGTAACGGCTTTTGCGCTCGACCAGCGTGACCAGCACGCCTTGGTGATTCTTGCCAATGACCGTGTCGCCCTCCCAGTCACCAATACGCCTCCTCTGCGCCACGATGCCTGGTCGCTGCTCGATGCAGGTGCGCCCCGCTAAAGTGCCTCGCCGCTCCTGGCCACTGGCGTAGCGTTTGCGCCTGGCTTTTTGACAGCGCAAGTAACTCACCAAGTCGCCTCCCTGGGCTTTGTCGCGATAGGCGCGCTGGTAAATAGCCTCTGTGCTGATGCAAATAGCCTTCTCCAGCCTGAGCCGGCCGCTGACCTGTTGGGGCGACAGGGACAGGCGCAGCAAGGCTTCGGCGTGAGCCCACTGCTCGGGGCTGAAGTGATGGGCGTTACGCCGCTGGCATTGGCGCGCCACAGCTCTGTCGTGCGCCAGCGCGGGCTTGTAGCCAGTCGCTGCGCTGTTGCGTTGGAGCTCTCGGCTGATCGTTGAGCGGTCGCGGCCCAGTTCTGCCGCAATGCAGCCCAGACCGACGCCCTGGCGTTTGAGGCTGTGGATTTGGTATCGTTCTTCTCGGGTCAAGTGTTTGTAGGTCATGGTGCTTCGTTGAGACTGGCTGGTCACAAAGAGCCCATCCTATTTGCTCTTGGCCCAACCTATTTCAGAACGTTGCACTTCGTACTTGAATCCGCCCTTTAGGTATCAGGCCGAACGAGTCCGAACCGCAGATTTCGGACGAAACGCCTTGCAGACCGCGTCGTTGGTTTCCAGGTAAGGCCCGCCTATCAGGTCAATGCAGTACGGCACAGCTGCAAAAATACCCGCCACCGCCTGCGAGCCATCGGCGTTTTTCAGGCCTTCCAGCGTTTCGGCAATTGCTTTGGGTTGGCCCGGCAGGTTCAGAATCAGGCTCTGATCGCGAATCACTGCGCATTGGCGCGACAAAATTGCGGTCGGCACAAACTTCAGGCTGATCTGGCGCATCTGCTCACCGAAACCCGGCATTTCCCTGTGCGCCACGGCCAAAGTGGCTTCGGGTGTCACGTCGCGCAGGGCGGGGCCGGTGCCGCCGGTGGTCAGCACCAGCGCGCAGCCGGCATCGACCAGCGCTATCAAGGTGGCGCTGATTTGCGCCTGCTCATCGGGGATCAGGCGCTCGACAAACTCGATGGGGTTCAGCAGCGCCCGGCCCAGCCATTCTTTGAGCGCGGGCAAGCCCTTGTCTTCATAGACGCCGCTGGAGGCTCGGTCGCTGACCGAGACGATGCCTATCTTCACCGTTTCGAACGAGCCGCTCATGATGCCTCGGGCGCCAGTGCTTCGCGCACCAGCTGAAAGATCTCACGGTAGGACTTGCCGTGACGCGGCGTTTCGCCGGGCTTCTCGGGTTTGGCG
>JAJAYS010000229.1 GCA_026786065.1 Polaromonas sp. | reverse complement strand
GAGATATCCTTGTTCAAACTGACCAGCCTCAACCTCAACGGCATTCGTTCAGCCGCCACAAAGGGGCTCGAAGCCTGGGTTGCCGAGACCCGGGCAGATTGTATTTGCGTGCAGGAGCTCAAAGCCCAGGCGGCCGACGTGGCCGGCCGCTTTGAAGAGATCGCCGGTTTGAAGGGCTACTTTCATTTCGCCGAGAAGAAAGGCTATTCGGGCGTCGGCATCTACTCGCGCCACGAACCGAGCGATGTGGTCACCGGCTACGGCTCGACCGAATTCGACGCCGAAGGCCGCTACGTCGAGCTGCGCTTCGACCAGCCAGGCCGCCGGCACTGCCCCAGGCTCTCGGTCATCAGCGGCTACTTCCCGAGCGGCTCGTCGGGCGAAGAGCGCCAGGCGGCCAAGTTCCGCTTTCTGGCCGAGTTCTACCCGCGCCTGCTGGCGCTGAAAGCCTCGCGCGAATTCGTGCTGTGCGGCGACATCAACATTGCCCATCAGGAAATCGATCTGAAGAACTTCAAGGGCAATCGAAAAAACAGCGGCTTTCTGCCCGAAGAACGCGCCTGGATGACCGAACTGCTGAGTGAAAACGCCCAAGCCGACGCCGCTGAAGCCAATGAGGCGGTGGACGAACTCACCGCCCACACTGGTCTGCCAGCGCCCAATCCCGCCGGCGGCGGCATGGTCGATGTGTACCGCATGCTGCAGCCGACAACCACCGGCGAGGCCTACACCTGGTGGAGCAACCGGGGTCAGGCCTATGCCAAAAACGTCGGCTGGCGGCTCGACTACCACCTGGCGACGCCGGCCTTTGCCAGGCTGGCCCGAGACGAGGCCATTTACCGGACGCAGCGCTTCAGCGACCACGCGCCGCTGACGGTGGACTACGACTTCAGCGTGTGACGCTTGACGCTTGAGGCGCGCCGCCCCGCGCCCCGAGCCTGCAGCCGGCGCGCAGTGCCGGGAGCCAGTGGCCGGGAACTTCGGTCATTTAAAAGCTATGGTTGTGAACCGGTTCTGGCGCATTGGGCGGCACTCTGGCGGAGCGGCGAACCAGGTTGGCGTCTGCCAACCCAGGCCGCACGCCGGTGACCCTGCGCTATCCGCGAGAACGCTCGTACAGCCCCTGCACCTTGGGCACGTTGTTCTGCAGTTGCTGGATGCGCGCCGGCCCCGACGGGTGGCTGGACAGAAACGCCGGCCCACCCGCCTTGTTGCCCGCCTGACCCATTTTTTCCCACAAGCTGACGGCGGCATTCGGGTTGTAGCCGCCGCGCGCGGCAATCTCCAGGCCCACCAGGTCGGCCTCGGTTTCGTCGTCGCGGCTAAAGCGCAGCGACATCAGCTGCGTGCCGACATTGGCCGCTAGACCGCCCAGCTCGCCCAGGCCGAACAGCGAAGCGCCCAGCGACAGCAGCGTGCCGGTGCCCTGGGTTTTGGCGATGCGCTCGCGCGCATGCTCGCGCAGCGCATGGGCCATTTCGTGGCCCATGATCATCGCGACCTCTTCGTCGGTCAGTTTGAGCTGCTCAAGGATGCCGGTGTAAAACGCGATCTTGCCGCCGGGCATGCAAAACGCATTGATCTGCTTGCTGCCCAGCAAGTTGACTTCCCATTTCCAGGATTTGGCGCGGTCGTTCCATTGCGGCGATTGCGGAATCAGCTTGGTGGAGATGCCGCGCAGCCGCATCAACTGCGGGTCGTTGGCCGACGCCAGCGCGCCCTGGGCACGGGCATCGGCCAGGGTCTTGGCGTACTGCTGTGCTGCCGCAGTTTCCAGCTCTGCAGCCGGAATCAGGTTGCGCAACTGCGAAGACCTGCCGACATCGACCTGCGCCAAGGCTGGAGCGCTGGCAGCCAGCGTTGCAGCGCCAGCCGCGGCCAGCAAAAAAGCGCGGCGTCCGGGCCAGGCGCGGTGATGGGCGTTGCAAAGGGGGCACATTCGGGTTTGACCTTTCCGTTACGCAAAAACTTTAAACAGTCTACGAACATACGCCAAACAAACGTCAGCCATCGTCAATCTGGCAACGACCTTCCTCTGCAATCCTGCCCGCGAAGCGGTGCGCCATGCGTCAATCAATAATACTGACAAACCAGGGCCACCATGTCAGACAACACGCTAGCCCCAAGGGTCAAAACTCCAGACACCACCAGCGAATTGGGCGCGCCAAAAAAGCCTTCATGGCGCGAGGTCTGGCGGGTCTACCGCGAAGCCGCAACGCTGCGCATGCTGCTGCTCGGCTTTTCTGCCGGACTGCCTCTGCTGCTGGTGTTCGGCACGCTGAGCTTCTGGCTGCGCGAAGCCGGCATCAACCGCACGACCATCGGTTTTCTGAGCTGGGTTGGCCTGGCCTATGCCTTCAAGTGGGTCTGGGCGCCGCTGGTGGACCGGATGCCGATTCCGCTGCTGACGCGTTGGCTGGGACGGCGCCGCAGCTGGCTGCTGCTGGCGCAGTTGACCGTGATGGCGGGGCTCGTCGGGCTGGCACTGACCGACCCGCGGCTGGCGCTGCTGCCGGCAGTGTGGTGCGCGTTGGCGGTGGCTTTCGGCTCGGCGACCCAGGACATCGCGCTCGACGCCTACCGCATCGAGTCGGCCGACACCGAGCGCCAGGCAGCGCTGGCTGCGGCCTACCAGACCGGCTACCGCATCGCGATGATCTGGTCTGGTGCCGGGGCCTTGTGGATTGCCGCGCGCTTTGAGGTTGCAGGCGGCGCGGCCTACCAGCCCGGCGCTTGGCGGGCGGCGTACTTGGCGATGGCCGCGTCGATGCTGATCGGCGTGGTGACGGTGCTGCTTTCGCCCGAGCCCGCCGCCCGCGCTTCCGTGCCGGCGCGCAATGCGGCCGACTGGCTGCGCGGCGCACTGATCGAACCTTTTGCCGACTTTTTAAAGCGCTACGGCCGGCAGGCGATGCTGATCCTCGCGCTGATTGCCATCTACCGTATCAGCGACGTGGTGATGGGCATCATGGCGAACCCGTTTTACGTCGATATGGGCTACACCAAAGACGAGGTCGCCACGGTGACCAAGCTCTACGGCGTCGTGATGACGCTGGTCGGCGCGGTGGTCGGCGGTGCGCTGGCGATGCGCTTTGGCGTGATGCGCGTGCTGGCGCTGGGCGCGCTGCTGAGCGCGGCGACCAACCTGCTGTTTGCCTGGCTGGCCTCGCGCGGCCACGACGTCGGGGCGCTGATGGTCGTGATCGCCGCCGACAACCTGGCCAGCGGCATTGCGTCGGCGGCCTTCATCGCGTATTTGTCCAGCCTGACCAACGTCAATTATTCGGCCACGCAGTACGCGATCTTCAGCTCGATGATGCTGCTGCTGCCGAAGTTTCTGGCCGGCTATTCGGGCGCCGCCGTCGATGCCTGGGGCTATGCCAATTTCTTCATGGCGACCGCACTGCTCGGTGTGCCGGCGCTGCTGCTGGTGCTGTTTGCTTCAAGACAAAAAGTGGTTTAAGCCCAACAAATACGAGCGTGAGCAGCTCTGTTTTCTATAGCGCCTGCCGCGACCACACCTGCGGCGCGTGACCGCCAGGAACCTGCAAGTTTGTGCGGAGCACACCAGACCCTGCTTCGCCATGATCGCCTGAAAACGTTCTCTGGTGCGCCCGAGATGCGCGGCTCAACTCGGCATTTACCGCAGCTTTACGGCGGCTTCAAGCGCGTTATCCGGCGCGGGCGCACCATGACGCCTTCCGGTGCGCCCGCACCCGACCTACTGCATAGCGAGGCACCCCATGACCCAGCAGCTTTTGATGATCGAAGACGACAACCGGCTGGCCGCTATGGTCAGCGAGTATCTGCGCCAGGCCGGCTATGGCGTGACGCATGCCGCCGATGGCGCGAGCGGGCTGGCGGCGCTGGATGCGGCCCCGCCGGAATTGGTGATCCTCGATCTGATGCTGCCCGACATGGACGGGCTGGAGGTCTGCAGGCGCATCAAGGCGCAGGCTGGCGCCAGCGGTCGGTCCGGCCCGGCGATCCTGATGCTGACGGCCAAGGGCGACCCGATGGACCGCATCGTCGGCCTTGAGATCGGCGCCGACGACTACCTGCCCAAGCCCTTCGAGCCGCGCGAGTTGCTGGCGCGCATCCGGGCGGTGCTGCGGCGCAGCGCCGAGGTCGCCAGTGCAGGCAGCGCGGGCGCGCACAAGGTGCTGCGTTTCGGCTCGCTGGAAATAGACCGCGACGCCCGCAGCGTCACGGTTTCGGGCGCGGTATGCGAGCTGACGTCCTACCAGTTCGACCTGCTGGTGGCTCTTAGCGAGCGCGCCGGGCGGGTGCTCAGCCGCGACCAGATCATGGAGGCGGTGCGCGGCCGCGAGCTCGAAGCCTTTGACCGGTCAATCGATGTCCACATGGGCCGCATCCGCAATGCCATCGAGCTCGACCCCAAGGACCCGAAACGCATTTTGACGGTGCGCGGCGTCGGCTACGTGTTTGCCAAGCAGCAGGATTGACTTCGGGATGCCGAGCATGACGCGCGCGCTGTGGTCGCGCTTTACCTCGCATTTGTATGTGCGCATCTGGCTGGCCGTGGTCGCCACCATCGTCGTGCTGACCTTCGCCGTCGGCACCGCCTGGCAGCTGACGCGCTCGCCGCCGCAGTTGCCGATCCGCGAGATCTTGGTTGAAAGCGCCGCCGGCGAAGTCATAGGCAACGCGCAAACGCGGCCCGGGCGCCAGCGTGGCGACGAACTCGAATTCGAGGTCGTCACCAAGGCTGGCGAGACGCTCAGCATTTCGCTGCCGCGCCCGAAGCGCCCGCCGGGTGAGAACGCGCCGTGGATCCGCCCGCCGTTTGGCTTTGGCTGGATGCTCGCGGTGGTCGGCCTGGCGGTGGCGCTCGGCGCCTACCCGATCATTCGCCGATTGACGCTGCGGCTAGAAGCCTTGCAAAGCGGCGTCGAGCGCTGGGGCGGCGGCGATTTGTCCACGCGGCTGCAAGCCGACGGCAAGGACGAAGTGGCGTTTCTGGCGCGTCGCTTCAACCATGCGGCCGAGCGCATCGAGACGCTGATGGATTCCCACAAGTCGCTGCTGGCCAACGCATCGCATGAACTGCGCTCGCCGCTAGCGCGCATTCGCATGAGCCTTGAACTGCTGGCGCTCGAGCCGGATTCGCCGCAACGCCAGGAGATTTCACGCAGCATCATCGAGCTAGACCAGCTGATCGACGAGATTTTGCTGGCCAGTCGGCTCGACGCCCGGCAGGCCGACGCCGAGCCCTTCGAGCTGGTCGATCTGACCGGGCTGGCCGCTGAAGAATGCGCCCGCCTGGGCGCCGAACTGAATGCCGATCTGCCCGGCGGCCTGGCGCCCGGCGCCGCGCAGGCCAGCACCGAGCCCGGGCCGGTCGAACCACAGGCCTGCGGGCTGAACGTTGCCGGCTCACCGCGCCTGCTGCGGCGGTTGATACGCAACCTGCTTGAAAACGCCAGGCGCTACAGCACCGGCGCGGTGGATTTGAGCCTGTCCGAGCGGCGGGTCGGCGCGCAGCGACTGGCGGTCATTCAGGTCGATGACCGCGGGCCGGGTGTGCCGCCGGACCAACGCGAGCGCATCTTCGAGCCGTTTTACCGCCTGCCTGGTGCCAGCGAGCGTCAGGGCGGTGTCGGGCTGGGGCTGGCCCTTGTGAAATCGATCAGCCTGCGTCACAGTGGCAGCGTGCGCTGTGAGGCACGGCCCGGGGGCGGCGCCTCTTTTGTCGTCGAACTGCCGCTTGCGGCCCGGTGAGGCAGCCTGCGATTACGCAGCGCTGCAGCGCCGTGTTGATCTAGGGACCCTCTGCATAACGCTCTGCGGGCTGTGATCACGCGGGCTCGGGCGGTCCGATGCGTTGTTTTTCTGCCAATAGCGAGGCTATTGGCTGCAAAAAGACGCCTCGGACCATCCCGCTCCGCGTGCCACAGCGCCGCCAGAGTTATGCAGAGGGTCCCTAGCGCTTGCGCGCCCCGTGCATGGCACCACCACCTGAGTGCTGGATCGCTTAAGCGCACGTTCTCCCGGTTGGCGGCGCGCTTCCGGTTAAAATCAAGGTAAATATTTCTGCTAATTAAAGCGTCGTATCCCCCATTTGGAGGATGGTCAAGTTGCCGTTTTTAGATAACAGTAGCGACACGCTGTCACGCGAAGTCAATGCAGGATTTACAAAGTCTTTATCCTGCAGCAAGAGTTAGGGGTCACAAGAAAAATGGTGAGCCTTTGACACAGGGGTGTATTGGTATCCACGGGGGGCGCAACGCGAACTTCTTGAAAAAGCTGCCGCAAGGTGGCTTTTTTTTGCCCGTCGTATTTGGCTCCGGCCCCTCCGCCCGGCTTCGGCGTAGCGGCAAAATTTCGCAAAACTCCATCCAACCCCAACAAACTCCAGCGCAGGCAGCTATAAACTCAATAGCACCCGATTGGCGTCGAGGTCGTTCAGACAGCGCGTGTGGCCGAGCGGGCAGTCGCGTGCAAAGCACGGCGCGCAGTCCAGCGGCGGCTGGTAGGCCGGATCGTCTTTCAGCCAGAGCACGCTGGCCCGGTCGTTCAGCGGCGGGGTGTGCCGCGGGCTCGACGAGCCGAAAATCGCCACCTGCGCCACCCCCAATGCCGCCGCGACATGCATCAGGCCCGAGTCGTTGCTGATGGTTGCGGCGCTCGCGGCAATCAGCGCCATTGCCTGCTCCAGCGTGGTCTTGCCAGCCAGGTTGTGCAGCCTGGACACCGGCCGGTTGCCCCGGCCTGGCGCGCCGGAAGTAGCGGAAGGACCGGAAGCAGCATCGGACGCGCCGGTCGCATCGGAAGGACCTGGCACACCTGGCAACTCCGATGCGCCCGACCCGGTCTGCGCCAGCAGCACGATCTCATCGCACAGCGCCGCCTCCTTGCCTGCACCCAACAGTACCACCGGCTTGCCCAGCTGCGCCGCCAGATCGGCGAAATGGCGTGTCGGCCAGCGTTTGGCCGGGCCGTATTCGGCGCCGGGCGCCAGCACGTAAAACCCCTGACGTGCGAGGCCAAGCTCGGCGAGCACCGAATCAACGGCCCCGGACGCTAGCTGCAACTGCGGGCGGTCGCAGTCCAGCCCGGTTTCGCCACTCAGGGCCGAATAAAAAGCCACCATGGGCGGCTTGTCCGCCGGATTGGGCAGCCTGTCGGTCAACAGACCGATGCGCACCTCACCGGTAAAGCCGACGCGCCGGGGAATGCGCGCCATCGCCGGCAGCAAAGCGCTTTTCAGCGAATTCGGGCACACATAGGCAATGTCAAACTGCCCCCTGATGCGTTTGGCGATGGCGAGCCGCGCCTTGAACTGCAGCCCGCCGTGCTGGAACGGAAACTCGATGACCTCGGCCACCTGAGGCATCGCCCGATAGACCGGCGCCACCCACGGTAGCGCGCCCACCGTCAGCCGCTCGCCGCGCGCCTGCAGCCGGCGCAGCAGCGGCTCGGTCATGATCGCGTCGCCTATCCACTGCGGGGCGATGACGAGAGAGCGCTTGTCTGGCGTCACGTTTTCGACGGTCGATCGGTTTGCGATTTTGCTGGCCTGTGTGCCAGATAGTTCGCCGCCCCGTCAGTGCGACTCAAAATGCTCGCCCGCCTTGAGCCGGTATTCGGTGCCGCAGTACGGGCACTTGGCCGAGCCGGTGTCGGCGACGCCGAGGTACACCTTGGGGTGGCTGTTCCAGATTTTCATGTCGGCCTTCGGGTTGGGGCAGAACACGCCGCCCCAGTCGTTCAGGTCGGAGGCGAGCAGCTCGATGGAAGGTGAGGGAGTCATGGATGGGTGGCCGGTAAAAAGGCGCCTCAGCGCCGGGCCGCACCAGTCAGGGCGCGGGCGCTCCGGTCGGCGCTGCACACGCCGCAGCAGCGTGCGGGCATCAAACCTTACTCAGCCAGGACGCATATTTTTCGTTGCGGCCGTTGACGATATCGAAAAACGCGCTCTGGATTTTCTCGGTGATCGGGCCGCGTGCACCGCCGTCGCCGCGATTGCCAATCTCGACCCGGTCAAGTTCGCGGATCGGCGTGACTTCGGCTGCGGTGCCGCTGAAAAACGCTTCGTCGGCGATGTAAATTTCGTCGCGCGTGATGGCCTTTTCGCGCAGTTCGATGCCGAGGTCCTTGCAGATCGAAAAAATCGTGTTGCGGGTGATGCCGTTTAGCGCACCGGCGCTTGAATCCGGCGTATAGACCACGCCCTTGCGCACTACAAAAACGTTTTCGCCCGCGCCTTCGGAAACAAATCCCTGCGGGTCGAGCAGCAGCGCCTCGTCGTAGCCTTCGTCGGTGGCTTCCATGTTGGCAAGAATCGAGTTGGTGTAGTTGCTGACGGCCTTGGCATGAATCATCGTGATGTTGACGTGGTGCCGGGTGAAGCTCGAGGTCTTCACGCGGATGCCGCGCTTTAGCCCGTCTTCGCCCAGGTAGGCGCCCCAAGGCCAGGCGGCAACCATCAAGTGAATTTTGTTGCCCTTGGGCGAAACCCCGAGCTTCTCGGAACCGATCCAGGTCAGCGGCCGGATGTAGCAACTCGGCAGCTTGTTGGCCCGCACCACGTCGAGCTGCGCCTGCATCACTTCTTGCGGCGTAAACGGGATCTTCATGCGCAGAATCTTGGCGCTGTTGAACAGCCGTTCGGTGTGTTCTTCAAGCCGGAAGATGCCGGTACTACCGTCCTGCAGCTTGTAGGCCCGCACGCCTTCGAAGGCGCCGCAGCCGTAGTGCAGCGTGTGGCTCAGCACATGGATTTTTGCGTCGCGCCATTCGACCATCTGGCCGTCCATCCAGATCTTGCCGTCGCGGTCGTCGAGTGGGGGGGCAGATTCAGCCATGGTGCGGATCCTGATTTCGAGAAAGAGTGGGGGAAAGGCCGTCTCCAGGCCAAGCCGGTGCGGCGAAAAACCGATTCTACGGGGCGGCTTGCGCGGCCTCCGGGGCTTGAGCGGCTTGCGGCGCTGGCCGGACCATCGCATGCTCTGCCAGCTTGCCGCTGGCGAAAATGCAGGTGAGGTGCGAGTCGCTGCCGTCGGTCCAGCGGTAGATCTCGGGTTGCGCGGCTTTCGGCGACTGCAGTACGCCCAATGAGCGCGTCATCGCCACCACATGCATCAGCGTCATGCCGGGCTTTAGCTTGGCGTTAAGCATCACGGCGCTGTCCACATGACCAATCGGCCGGTTTGCTGCGCGTTTGAGAATGTGCAGGAGCCGGGTGAAATGCAGCAGCAGCCAGAACACCAGCACGCCGACCGAGCCGACGACGCCAAGCCAGCCGTAGAAGCGGTAGGCCATCAGCACGACTGCCACGCCGGCGACTGGAATCAGGATTCGTTGAAAGTTCATGGGGATATTTTCGCAGGCGGCAAATTCACGATGGCTGCGGCCAGTACCTGACGCCATCAGCACAGCTGTACGGATTGCACAGCGCTTTAGTCCTCCGGACCATATTTTACGAGCGCACGCAGCTATCTTTTTCATAGCGACCGGTTGGCAAGCTCACGAACGCTTTGCAGCGTACTCGACTTGGGGCAAATCCTTGAAATGCGCATCGCAGGTGACCAGCGTCGCGTTCTGGCTCAAAGCCGTTGCGTAAATCAATGCGTCGATGGCATGGAGTCGATGCAATGCCGCGAGTTCGGCGGCATGCAGGGAAATGGATGCGTCGGGTGCCACGACCGTGGTGTCGAGCAGCAACACCATCACTTGATCGGCAGTAGACTCATCGAGCGTGCGCACCACCCATTTTCGCAGTTCGAAAATGACCAGCGTCGAGGTCAGCAGATTCTCTGTGTCACTCAGCAGCGTCTTGTATTGCGCACCAGTCGGTGTGTCTGCGAGGGCTTCAATCCAGATACACG
>JAJAYS010000228.1 GCA_026786065.1 Polaromonas sp. | reverse complement strand
CTGCTGGCTGTTGTTGCGTTTGCGCGGCTCAAGAGCCGAAACTTACGCTGGATGCCACCAATAAAAAAGGACAGCATTTTAACGTGCTGCCCTTTGAGTTGGAGCGGGAGAAGAGTCTCGAACTCTCGACCTCAACCTTGGCAAGGTTGCGCTCTACCAACTGAGCTACTCCCGCGATTTCAGCCTTAGATCATAGCGCAGTTTCTTTTGCGCGCCCGCCGCGAACCGAAAAACATCTTCAGTGCTTTACCGTTCCGACGCCAACCGCCGGCGCAGCAGCTCTTGCTGCTGCTGCCATCGCCACCTCTTCGTCGGTCAGCGGAATCGGCTGGCGCTCGAGTGCTACCTGCAGCACCTGATCGATCCACTTGACCGGAACGATCTCCAGGCCGCTTTTGACGTTGTCGGGAATCTCTTGCAAATCCTTGGCGTTTTCTTCCGGGATCAGCACCGTTTTAATGCCGCCGCGCAGGGCCGCCAGCAACTTTTCCTTCAGGCCGCCAATCGCGGTGACCTCGCCGCGCAGCGTGATCTCGCCGGTCATGGCGACATCGCCCCGCACCGGTATGCCGGTCAGTGCGGAGACGAAGGCCGTCGTCATGGCCGCGCCGGCGCTCGGCCCGTCTTTGGGTGTTGCGCCATCGGGCACATGCACATGCACGTCGGACTTTTCGAAAACCTCGTCGCGGATGCCGAGCGAGCGAGCGCGGCTGCGCACCACCGTCCTGGCCGCTTCGACAGACTCTTTCATCACGTCGCCGAGTGAGCCGGTTCGGGTGATCACTCCTTTGCCTGGCATCACAGCCGCCTCGATCGTCAGCAGATCGCCACCAACTTCGGTCCATGCCAGTCCGACCACCTGCCCGACCTGGTTGCGTTTTTCGGCGCGGCCGTAGTCAAACTTGCGAACTCCGAGAAATTCGTTCAGGTTGTCCGGCCCGACCACCACCTTCGGCTGCAGAGTCTTGAGCTGAATGCCCTTGACTACTTTGCGGCAAATTTTGGAGAGCTCACGCTCAAGAGAACGCACCCCGGCTTCACGGGTGTAATAGCGCACGATGTCTCTGACGGCCTGTTCTGTGATCTCCACTTCGCCATCTTTCACGCCGTTGTTCTTGATTTGCTTTGGCAAAAGATAGCGCATCGCGATGCTGGTTTTCTCATCCTCGGTGTAGCCCGAAAGACGAATCACCTCCATCCGGTCGAGCAACGCCGGAGGGATGTTCATCGAATTCGACGTTGCAACAAACATCACATCGCTGAGGTCGAAATCGACTTCGACGTAATGGTCGCCGAAGGTGTGGTTTTGCTCGGGGTCCAGCACCTCCAGCAAGGCGCTGGACGGGTCACCCCGAAAGTCGGTGCCCAGCTTGTCAATCTCGTCGAGCAGGAACAGCGGGTTGCGCGTGCCTGCCTTGGTCAGGTTTTGCAGCACCTTGCCTGGCAAGGCGCCGATGTAGGTGCGCCGGTGGCCCCGGATTTCCGCCTCGTCACGCATGCCGCCCAAGGCCATGCGCACATACTTTCGGCCGGTTGCTTTTGCGATCGACTGGCCGAGCGAGGTCTTCCCGACCCCCGGAGGGCCAACAAGGCACAGGATCGGCGCTTTTAGCTTGTCCACCCGCTGCTGGACCGCGAGGTATTCAACGATGCGGTCTTTTACTTTTTCGAGGCCGTAGTGGTCTTCGTTCAGCACCGCCTCCGCATTGCCCAGGTCGTGCTTGATCTTGGTTTTCTTGCTCCAGGGCAATCCGACCAATACTTCGATGTAGCTGCGCACGACGCTCGCCTCTGCCGACATCGGCGACATCAGCTTGAGTTTTTTAAGCTCGCCTTCGGCTTTTTTACGGGCGTCTTGGGGCATTTTTGCGCTCTTGATCTTCTTCTCGATCTCCTCGATGTCGGCACCCTCCTCGCCTTCGCCCAGCTCTTTCTGGATCGCCTTGACCTGCTCGTTGAGATAAAAGTCGCGCTGGTTTTTCTCCATCTGCCGCTTGACCCGGCCACGGATTTTCTTGTCCACGTTCAAGATGTCCACCTCACGCTCAAGCTGCTCGTAGAGGTTCTCAAGCCGCGCCTTGACCCCCGACAACTCCAGAATCACCTGTTTGGCATCGAGCTTCAAAGGCAGATGCGCTGCAATGGTGTCGGCCAGCCGGCCAGCGTCGTCGATGCTGGAAATCGAGGTCAGTATCTCCGGCGGAATCTTCTTGTTCAATTTGACATAGTGGTCGAACTGCTGCATCACCGCGCGGCGCAGCGCCTCGATCTCGCTGCTGCGCTCGACTGCCGTCGCCACGGGAGTCGTAATCGGGGTCAGGTTGGCGGAGAAGTGCTGCTCGCCCTCGTCGATCCGGTTGACCTTGGCGCGTTGCTGGCCCTCGACCAAAACCTTCACCGTACCGTCGGGCAACTTCAGCAGCTGCAAGATGGTCGCCACGCAGCCGACCTCAAACATGTCTTCGACCGAAGGCTCGTCTTTAGCCGCAGCCTTCTGCGCGACCAGCATGATGCGGCGTTCGGCTTCCATTGCCGCTTCAAGTGCCTTGATGCTCTTCGGGCGACCGACGAACAGCGGAATCACCATGTGCGGAAACACTACCACATCTCGCAGCGGCAGCAGCGGCAGATCGATGGGGGTAGACGGCAAAGCAGTTTGTCCAGACATAAAAACCTTTACTTGAGCCTAGCGCGCCCGTGACTTGGCGCAGAAAAAAGTGTTGGGCGTCAACAGTTGACGCTGCAGCCAGTTTGAAGTGAGGCACAGCAGGGCGATTTCAAGTCGCAGCATACCGACCTATTCTCAAGCCTTTTTCGCGGCCTCTCGGTAAACCAGCAGTGGGGCTTTGTTCTCTTCGATGGTCGATTCGTCAAGCACAACCTTGTCAACATTGCTTGCATTCGGCAGATCGAACATGGTGTCGATCAGCGATTGCTCGAGGATCGAGCGCAAGCCGCGCGCACCGGTCTTGCGGGCCAGCGCCTTACGGGCAATCGCCTTCAGGGCGGACGGCCGGATCTCCAGATCGACGCCCTCCATCGCAAGCAACTTGCTGAACTGCTTGACCACCGCATTTTTGGGCTCGGTCAGGATCTGCACCAGCGCGTCTTCGCTCAATTCAGCCAGCGTGGCAACAACCGGCATGCGCCCGACCAGCTCTGGAATCAAACCGAACTTGATCAGATCTTCGGGTTCCACATCCTTGAACGCTTCGGTCAGGGAGCGCGACTGCTTACTCTTGACCAAAGCGCCGAACCCCATGCCCGACGCTTCGGTGCGGCTTTCGATGACTTTCTCCAGGCCGGCAAAGGCACCGCCGCAAATAAACAGGATGTTGGTTGTATCGACCTGCAGAAAATCCTGGTTCGGGTGCTTGCGCCCGCCCTGCGGCGGAACCGACGCCATCGTGCCTTCGATCAGTTTAAGCAGCGCCTGCTGGACACCCTCGCCCGAGACATCGCGCGTAATCGACGGGTTGTCGGATTTGCGTGAAATCTTGTCAATCTCATCGATATAAACAATCCCTTGCTGCGCCCGCTCGACCTCGTAATTGCAGGTTTGCAGCAACTTCTGGATGATGTTCTCGACGTCTTCACCGACGTAGCCAGCCTCAGTCAGCGTGGTAGCGTCGGCCATCACAAAAGGAACGTTGAGGGTGCGCGCCAGCGTTTGCGCGAGCAGCGTCTTGCCAGAGCCGGTAGGCCCGATCAACAAGATGTTGCTTTTGGTCAGTTCGACATCGTCTTTTTTGGCCTTGTCTTTGTGGCGCAGCCGCTTGTAGTGGTTGTACACCGCCACCGCCAGCGTTCGCTTGGCCGGTTCCTGGCCAATCACATAGCCGTCAAGCGTAGTTTTGATCTCCAGTGGAGTCGGCAGATCGCTGCGCGTTTCGCGCACGTCGTCGCCAGCCGGCAGCTCATCCCGAATAATCTCGTTGCAAAGGTCGATGCACTCGTCACAGATAAAAACCGACGGTCCGGCGATCAGCTTCTTGACTTCGTGCTGGCTCTTTCCACAGAAAGAGCAATGCAGCGTTTTCTCGCTGGATGAGCCTTTTTTCTCGGCCATTGGTGAGCATGCCTTTAAAGGTCGCGTGAAGGAAAACCACCCAATGATACCCAATAAAAAACGGCGTTCCTGTTACAGAAAACGCCGTCTTTTACAGGTAGACAATGCGTGCCTGGCCCGAAGGAAGGCATTCAAGAAAGTTGGCCCATCCACACTTACAGCAGGCGCGAAAAAGCCGCGCCTGGTAACGCGCAGACCGGTGATCAAGGCCGTTTGGAAAGGACCTGATCGATCACGCCATAGGATTTCGCATCTTCGGCAAACATGAAGTAGTCGCGTTCGGTGTCGCGCTCGATCTTTTCCACACTCTGGCCGGTGTTGGCAGCCATGATGCGGTTGAGCTGTTCGCGGGTTTTCAGAATATCGCGCGCATGAATCTCGATGTCGGTCGCCTGCCCCTGCGCACCGCCCGATGGCTGGTGGATCATCACGCGGGCATTGGGCAGCGAGAAGCGCTTGCCTTTGGCACCAGCCGACAGCAAAAACGCGCCCATGCTGGCCGCCATGCCGACACACAGCGTCGAAACGTCGGGCTTGATGAACTGCATCGTGTCGTAAATAGACATGCCGGCCGTGACCGAGCCGCCGGGCGAGTTGATGTAGAACGAAATGTCCTTGTCGGGGTTTTCGCTCTCGAGAAACAGCAGTTGGGCGACCACCAGATTGGCTGTCTGGTCATTAACCGGCCCGACCAGGAAGATCACGCGCTCTTTCAGCAACCGGGAATAAATGTCGTATGAGCGCTCACCCCGGCCCGACTGCTCGATCACCATCGGAACCATGCCCAGCCCTTGCGGTTCCTGGTACTGGGCCTGCGCGCTTCCACCGCCGAAATAAATGTTTGCCATGATGCTGCTCCAAGAAATGTTTGAATGGCCGCAAGGGCCACTGCACGAAGACGCCCGACTTTAACCAAAAGGAAATGGGGCTTGCGCCGTCAAGCGCAAGCCCCACCAGTTAAAAGCTTTTCGATCAGCCCTGCTGCGCCATCAACTCATCGAAAGAAACGCTTTTCTCGGTGACCTTCGCCTTGCCGAAGACGAATTCGCTGACGTTGTTCTCGACCACGACCGATTCGACCTCGGCCATCCGGCGGTTGTCGCCCAGATACCAGCGCACCACCTCTTGCGGTTTCTCATAGCTGGATGCCAGCTCGTCGATGTGGGCCTTGAGTTGCTCGGGCTTGGCCTGTAAACCGTTGGAACGCACCAACTCGGCCACCACCAACCCTAGCCGCACACGCTTTTCGGCCTGCGGACGGAAGATATCTTCTGGAATCGGTGCCTTGTCGGCGTCCTTGATGCCGCGCTGCTTCAGGTCGGCGCGGGCCGCTTCGACCATGCGGTCCATCTCAGCCTGCACGATGGAGCGCGGCAGATCGAGCTCGGCTTTCGCCGCCAGCAATTCCATAGCGCTGTTTTTGTTGCGCGCCAGCAAACGGAATTTGACTTCGCGCTGCAGATTCTTCTGAATGTCGGACCGAAGAGCCTCTACCGTGGCTTCGGCAATGCCCAGCGACTTTGCCAGCGCTTCATTGACTTCGGGCAAGTGCGCCGCTTCGATTTTCTTGACGGTGACCATGAAGTCAGCCTGCTTGCCGGCGACATCTTTGCCGTGGTATTCGGCCGGGAACGACACCGGAAAGGTGCGGCTCTCGCCGCTTTTCATGCCGCGAACGGCGTCTTCGAATTCCTTGAGCATCTGGCCTTCGCCGATCAGGAACTGGAAGTCGTCGGCCTTGCCGCCGGCAAAGGTTTCGCCATCGACCTTGCCTTCGAAATCGACGGTGGCGCGGTCGCCGTCCTGCGCCGGGGCATCGGCCGCGCGCTGCGCGAAGGTGCGGCGCTGCTTGCGCAGAATGTCCAGTGTCTTGTCGATGGCCGCGTCGCTCACATCGGCGGTGACGCGATCAAGCTCGGCGCTGGCCAGGTCCCCAAACTTGACTTCGGGATACACCACAAACACCGCGTCGAAGGTCATCTCGCCTTCGGGCGCGCCTTCTTTTTCGCTGATTTTGGGCTGGCCTGCGACGCGTAATTTCGCCTCGTTGGCCGCGACGTTGAAGGCCTCGCCGACCTTGTCGTTCATCACTTCGTAGTGCACCGAATAGCCGTAGCGCTGGGTCACGACGGTCATCGGCACCTTGCCGGGGCGAAAGCCGTCCATTTTGACGGTGCGGGCCAGCCGCTTCAGCCGGCTATCGACCTCGGACTGGATGGCGGTGACCGGCAGGGAAAGCGTGATCCTGCGTTCGAGCTTTTCAAGGGTTTCAACGGTCACGGCCATGGCGAATTTCCTATCCTCAGATAAACAGTCGATGTTGACAGATGGGCTTGCGTTGCGGCTTGGCGCCGCAGGCAGCGGTTGGCAAAAAACGGGGTGGTGCGCGGGGCGGGACTCGAACCCGCACAGTATTGCTACCGTCAGGACCTAAACCTGGTGCGTCTACCAATTTCGCCACCCGCGCGCCGGAAACAAAAACGGAAACCAAGCCAAGCCTGATTTCCGTGTGAAATCGGTGAACGCGGGAATTTTAGCCTGTCTGCACAAGCGCCCCGGCCCGGAGCTTGCCCGGGGAGCGGTTGCAGCCACCGGCCTCAACGCCGACTGATACACCGTGCCTCAAGCGACAATTCCCTCAATGAACCCACGCGCCCCGTCCCACGGAATCCAGGCCTCGGCGCAGGACGATTCGCACTATGAGAATTTCCCGGTCGCGTCCTGGCTGTGTCCGCCCCGGCTGCGTCCCGCGATAGCGGCTATTTACTGGTTCGCGCGCACCGCCGACGACCTGGCCGATGAGGGTGAGACTCCGGCATCGGTGCGGCTAGGCGATCTGGCCGCGTACCGCGCCGACCTCGAAGCCCTGCTGGCCGGACGCGAAACGTCGGCCCGCTGGCCGCGCGTATTTGGACCGCTCAAACCGGTGCTGCACCAATTCAGTTTGCCCCCCGCCCTGCTGCGCGCCCTGCTCAGCG
>JAJAYS010000227.1 GCA_026786065.1 Polaromonas sp. | reverse complement strand
TGAACATGTCGGGCACGAAATAGATAGATGCGGTCGTGTCTTTAAAGCCATCGAGAATTTTCAGAATGCGCGGACGCGAGGCCATCGGCAGCGACAAGTAGATGAACTGAACCCGATGCTTTTTGACGAAGGCTGGAAGGTCATCAATCTTTCCGACGACCTGGTGCTTGCCCTTGGCGGCCCGACGTTCAGCGCCCCGGTCGTCAAAGAATCCGAGCAACTCGATGCCGGAATAAGCCGAATTGGCGATGCTGTCGGCCAGCGAAATACCTTGGTCGTTGACCCCGACGATCACCGCCGCATGCGCGGGGCCTTGCAACCTGAGCAGGTGCGGCGCGGCCGCGCGCAGGGTCAGGTGGGCAACCAGCTGGGTCAATGGCGCCACCCACAACCAGTTGCCCAGCACAGCAAAAGAGAAATCGTAAAAGTAGCCGGTCGCAAATCCGGTCAGCAACAAGAGCCCGGCAATCCAGATCCACTGGAAGGCAATGTTGAAAAGCACCTTGGCCACCGGCTGTCGCAGCTGGGAGGTGCCCGGAAAAGTCAGTGAAAAAACGATGACCGACAAGATCAGATAGGCTGGTGCCACCGCCTTCTCGAAATGATAGGCGAGCCCCCACAAGGTGGTCACCAGAATCAGGGGATCGAGCGCCGCCTCGACCGAGGTGAAAAAATGACTGCGCCCCAGCCCCATCGAACGCGGCTCGCGACGGTCCAGCCACTGCGCCGCAGAGGCGGTGTAGTGCACTTCAGACATGTTCGCCCGCCGGGCACACCGCCACCCGATCGACTTCACGCACGACCAAATCAGTTACCAGCATCGCGCTCGCCCAACCCTGAGAGCAATCCAGATCGCAACCTCCCCGATCCGCTTCTCGTTCGATTGCCGAAGATGCAAAAAATATTTGTACGGTTTTCATGAATACCCTAAGCCCCCATAACTTGTCGCCGCGCCTGCAAAGGCGTTGAAGAAACCACCAAAACGACACCCACCGCCCCGACACTCCTGGTTACATGATGATGCCGCAGCATTGGTGGCCGGGAGCTACCAAAAACATGCATGTTCTTGTAGGAAATCGGGCCGATTTTTCGCCCGGCGCCCTCTCCTTTCTCCGGCCTGAACGCCATCTGGCACCGCCCTCGCCGGCCGCACAGTAAAACTCGCGGACTCAGGCGGCCGAGCGCAAAATTACGGCAAGATACCCCGGCCCTCGCCTGTGCCTGCAAACCGTGGACCGGTCATGCGAGAGATTGGTCATCTGTACTCCAAGCAATACCGAAAGGAAGGTCACGAGCCATGCACATCGTCATCACCGGCGGCGCCGGCTTTCTGGGGGTCCGGCTGGCGCGCACACTGCTCGCCAGCGGGAATTTGTCCGTGGCGGGTCGGGCTGCGGTCCCCGTTTCACGCATCACGCTGGTTGATCGGGCCGCCCCCCCAGCCGATCTCGTCGATGACCCGCGCATTCGCGCAGTGGTTGGCGACCTGAACGCCTTGCTGGCAGAGGGGGTGACCGTAAATCGGGTGGTCAACCCGCTCGACAGCCTGATTTTTCACCTGGCCGCTGCGGTCAGCGGCGAATGCGAAGCTGATTTCGACTTGGGCATGCGCAGCAACCTGCAAGCCACTGCGTCGCTCCTGGCGCATTGCCGCACACTCGCATCGACGCCCACCGTGGTGTTTGCCAGCTCGCTCGCCGTCTTCGGCAATTCGCCCGAACAACCCTTGCCTGGCGTCATCGACGACCGCACGCTGCCAACTCCACAAAGCAGCTATGGCATACAAAAGTTCATCGGCGAGCAACTGGTGGCCGATTACGGCCGCAAGGGTTTCATCGGTGCGCGCAATGTCAGGCTGATGACTGTCAGTGTGCGGCCCGGCAAGCCCAATGGCGCTGCGTCGAGTTTTTTGAGCGGCATGATCCGCGAACCACTGGCCGGGTTGCGCGCAAGCTGCCCGGTCGCACCGGACACGCCGGTGGCGCTGTCGTCGCCGGGGCGCACCATAGCCGGGCTTATACGCGCCGCCGAAGCGTCTGACGGGGACTGGGGCGCGCGCACTGCGATCAATTTACCGGCGCTTGCGACGACGCCGCATGACATGGCCCAGGCGCTGCGCCGGGTGGCAGGCGCCGACGTTGCCGGGCTGATCGACTGGCTGCCCGACCCGGCCATTTCCCGCCTGGTCACCAGTTGGCCGGCGACAGTCGACGCGGCGCGGGCCCGCGCACTTGGCTTGTTGCCCGACCCCGATTTCGACGGCATAGTCACTGCCTTCTTACGCGAAAACCCGCTCACAAAATCGCGGCTGCACGCATAACATGTCAGTTAGCCTGCGACGCCACCGGAATGCTGCCTGGCGATTCTGTCGCCGGTTTTAACTTGAAATTGAATCAGGAGTGAACATGAAATTGTCCAAACTTTTGACCGCGATGGTGCTTGGTGCTGGCCTGCTGGCCACTGCCAGCGCGCAGACGGTAATGAAGATCAGCATCTCGACTTCGCAAAACTCCCATCAGGGCGTGGGCATCGACACCTTTGCCAAAGAGGTCGAAAAGCGCACCGCCGGGCGCTACAAGGTGCAGACCTTCTACAGCGGGGCGCTGGGAGGCGAACGCGAATCGATCGAAGCGGTGCAACTCGGCACCCAGGAGCTGGCACTGTCGTCCACCGGGCCTGTGCCCAATTTCGTGCCTGAAACAAAAATCCTCGACGTGCCGTTTTTGTTTCGCGACAAGGCGCACGCCCGTGCAGTGCTCGACGGGCCGATCGGTCAGGAGATGCTGAAGAAGTTCGATTCCAAAGGCTTCAAGGCGCTGGCCTGGGCCGAGAACGGCTTTCGGCACATGACCAACAGCAAACGCGAAGTCAAGGGACCGGAGGACTTAAAGGGCCTGAAGATGCGGACCATGGAAAACCCGGTCCATATCGCCGCGTACAAGGGCCTGGGAATCATCACCACGCCGATGGCCTTCCCCGAAGTGTTTACCGCGCTGCAGCAGGGCACGGTCGATGGCCAGGAAAATCCGCTGTCGGTCATCATGGCGTCGAAGTTCGACCAGGTGCAAAAGCACCTGTCGCTGACCGGGCATGTGTACTCGCCCTGCATCATCGTGATGAACAAGGCCGCGTTCGACAAACTTTCGGAAGCCGACAAGACCGCCTTCGTCGAGTCCGCGAGGGAGGCCGCCAAAGCCAATCGCGCCCGAGTCGATCAGGACGATGCGACCGGCGTCAGCGAGCTGCGCAGCAGGGGCATGACGATCAACGAGAACGTTGACAAGGCCAAATTCGTCAGCATGCTGGCGCCGATCAACGCCGACTTCGAAAAGCAGTTCGGCAAGGCCAATATCGAGGCCATCCGCAACGTGAAGTAAGCTTGGCCTGGCTGCCGCGCAGCCGCCAGTTGCTATTTTTTTAATAGCTTTTAACGCCCGTGCATCATTGATGAGCGGGCTTTTTATTTTATAACAGGCGGGCTCCAATGCGACAGGTTTTCCTGAAACTCGAACACCGAACGACGGCGTTCTCCACCGCCGTGGCCTGTCTGATGCTCGCCATCGCAGCCGGCCTCGGGCTGTTCCAGATCATCACCCGCTTCGTGCTGGAGCAGCCCGCCGAATGGAGCGAGATTTTGATCCGGCTGAGTCTGATCTGGATGGTGTTCATGGGCATTCCGGCCGCCTTTCGCCAAGGCGCGATGGTCAGCGTCGATGTGTTGTACCGCTGGAGCCCGCACAGGGTGAAACGGCTGCTCGACTGGATCATCTGCCTGGCGGCGCTGGCGCTGATTCTGGTGATCGTCTGGTGGGGCTGGGACTACGCGCTGCGCGGCCGGGTGCAGTCGATGGCGGGGCTGGAATCGGTGTCGATGTTCTGGGGCTACGTGGCGCTACCGATCGGCGGGCTGTTTTGCCTGTTCGGCATTGTCGGCAATCTGCTCGATCCGCAGCGCAACGAGCTGGAGACCGCCCAATGAGCACCGTGATGGTCGTGACCATGGTGCTGTGCTTTGCACTGAGCATTTCGGTCGCCGTGTCGATCGGGCTGTCCTCGGTGCTGGGTATCGTGGTGTCGGAAGCCAACATGCTGATTTCTGTCAAAGAAATGTTTAATTCAATCAACAAGTTCCCGCTGGCCGCGATTCCGTTTTTCATCCTGGCCGGCAACCTGATGGAGACCGGCGGCATCTCGCGCAGGCTGGTCGAATTTGCCAAAAGCCTGGTCGGCGGCGTGCAGGGCGGGCTGCCGATGACCTGCGTGTTGACCTGCATGATCTTTGCAGCGGTGTCGGGTTCGTCGGTCGCCACGACGTTTGCCATCGGCGCCATCCTGATTCCGGCGCTGATCAAGCATGGCTACCCGACCAGCTACGCCGCCGCGTTGCAGGCCACCAGCGCCGAGCTGGGTGTCATCATCCCGCCGTCGATCCCGATGATCCTTTACGGCGTCAGCGCGGAAGTGTCGATTGGCGAGCTATTCATCGCGGGCTTCGGCCCGGGCCTGTTCATCGGCCTGTCCCTGATGCTGTTCGTGCATCTGTATTGCCGCTACAAGGGTTGGGGCAAGAACGACGGCGACGGCCGGCTTTCGGTCGGCAAGGCAAGCTGGCAAGCCGGCTGGGCGCTACTGATGCCGGTCATCATTCTGGGCGGCATCTACGGCGGCATTTTCACGCCGACCGAGGCCTCTGCGGTGGCCGTGTTTTATGCGCTGGTGGTCGGGTGCGTGATCCACCGCGAAATCCGGCTATCGGATCTGCCGGCGATTTTGCGCAAGTCGGTGCTGTCCAGCGCGGTCATCATGTTCATCATTGCCAACGCCGGGCTGTTTGCGTTTTTGATCACCCGCGCCGGCGTGCCGGATGCCATAGGGCGCTGGCTTGAAATGGTGCTGCAGTCGCCCACGATGTTTTTGCTGGGCGTCAACGCATCGCTGTTCGTGATCGGCATGTTCATTGAAACCAGTGCGGCCATCATCGTCCTGGCACCCATACTCGCGCCGGTGGCGGTGCACTTCGGAATCGACCCGGTGCATTTCGGGCTGGTCATGGTCGTCAACCTCGCACTGGGCATGATCACCCCGCCTTTCGGCGTCAATCTGTTCGCGGCCTGCACGGTGGCAAAAATCTCGCTAGACCGCATCGTGCCCCACCTGATTCCCTTTGTGCTCGTGATCGTGGCCTGCCTGATGGTGGTGACCTACGTGCCACAACTGTCGCTGTTCCTGCGCGATCTGGTTTACGCAAAATAAGCTTGGCCCCGCCCGGACCGGCAGCGGCAGCATTCGCTGGGTTTGGCGGCGGGCAAGCCGGGCAGAGCAGCCCCGTAATCCTGCTGCTCACAGTAGAATCGCGCAGGTCAGGAGAGCGCTTATTCCAATCATTGAAAGAGCCGCCGAAGGCGCATGCGACAGCCACAATGCTTCGCTAAACGCTCAGGCAAAAGGACTGACCAGCGTTTTTCAGTTCAAACCAGACTGAAAAACGTCCCCACTGGAGAGAGTCCGGCCATTGCAGCCGGACCACCGAAGGAGCAAACCCGCATCGCCGGGTGAATCTCTCAGGTAAAGCGGACAGCGGGGGCAACACAGAGCCATGCAGCATTCGCTGCACCACGATGTTTGCCTCCGGAGATTGCCTTGCCTACACTCGCCACCTCCCCGCCTGCTGCGCCGCTTCTGCAGACACCCCTCAATGCGCTGCACCTCGAACTAGGTGCGCGCATGGTCCCGTTTGCCGGCTATTCGATGCCGGTGCAATACGCGCAGGGCCTGATTGCCGAGCACCGGCACACGCGGGCCTCTGCCGGCCTGTTCGACGTCTCGCACATGGGGCAATTGCGGCTAGTCGGGCTTGACGCCGCAGCGGCGCTTGAAACCCTGCTGCCGGTCGATGTGATCGATTTGGCGCCGGGCAGACAACGCTACGGGCTGCTGCTAAATGACGACGGCGGCATCATCGACGACCTGATGGTTTTCAAGCACGACGCGGCCAGCGGCGGCGACCTTTTTTTGATTGTCAACGGCGCCTGCAAAACCGCCGACATCGCCCACATCCGCCAGCGCATCGGCGCTCGATGCGACGTTATTGCACTGCCGGAGCGGGCACTGCTCGCGCTGCAGGGTCCGCACGCGGTCACTGCGCTCCAGCGTTTGGCCCCGGGCATCGACAAGCTGCTGTTCATGGGCGGCGACGCCTTCACGCTGGCCGGCTGCGATTGCCTGGTCACCCGCAGCGGCTACACCGGTGAAGACGGTTTCGAGATTTCCGTCCCGTCCGACCAGGCCGAAACGCTGGCCCGCGCCCTGCTCGCTCAGCCTGAAGTCAAACCTGCCGGGCTCGGCGCGCGCAATTCGCTGCGACTCGAAGCCGGGCTGTGTTTGTATGGCAACGACATCGACACCACGACCAAGCCGGTCGAAGCCAGCCTGAGTTGGGCGATCCAGAAGGTGCGGCGCCACGGTGGGGCGCGTGCGGGCGGTTTTCCGGGTGCCGACAGCGTGCTGGCGCAGTTGGCCGACCCGACCAGCCTGACCAGAAAACGCGTCGGGCTGGTGGCCTTGGAGCGCATTCCGGTGCGCGAACCGGCCGAATTGCAGGACGGCAACGACCAGCAGGTTGGCCAGGTCACCAGCGGCCTGCTTGGCCCGAGCATCGACCAGCCGATTGCGATGGGCTACGTGCAGCCGGCCTGTGCCGCCATCGGCACGCGCCTGCAGGCCCTCGTGCGCGGCAAGCCGGTGCCAATGCAAGTCTCGCCGCTGCCTTTCGTCGCCAACCGCTATTACCGCGGGTGAGCGCCTGGTTTGCCTGAAGAATCTTTTTCAACTGAGTTACCAATGGAGCACCGCATGATGAAGTACACAGAAGACCACGAGTGGGTCAGCATCGAGGGCGACATCGCCACCGTCGGCATCACCGTCCATGCCCAGGACGCGCTCGGCGATGTCGTGTTCGTCGATTTACCGGCGGTCGGCAGCCGCTTTGCGCAAAAGGAAACTGCCGGCGTGGTCGAGTCGGTGAAAGCCGCAGCCGACGTGTACATGCCGCTTAGTGGCGAAGTGCTGGAGGTCAATGAAGCCCTGCGCAGTGACCCGTCGCTCGCCAATACCGACCCAATGGGAACCGGCTGGTTTTTCAGGCTCCGGATGTCTGACACCGCACAGCTGGCTGCGCTGCTCGACGAAACCGCCTACGCCAAATTCTCCAACGCATGAGCCCTGAAAGCACCCGAATGCCTAATACCGCATCCGCCATGCCGGGGCCATCCGCCACCACCCTCGGCGAACTTGAGAACCCGGCGGAGTTCATCGGCCGCCACATCGGCATCACCGCAGCCGACGAAGCGCTGATGCTGCATGCGGTAGCGGCCAGCTCGCGCCGGGAATTGATCGACAGCATCGTGCCGCGATCCATCGCGCGCCGCAGTCCGATGAATCTGCCGCCGCCGGCGAGTGAAGCACAAGCGCTGGCGCAACTCAAGGCCATCGCGGATAAAAATCAGGTGCTCAAGAGCTTTATCGGCCAGGGCTACTACGGCACCCACACCCCCGGCGTCATCCTCCGCAACGTGCTGGAAAACCCGGCCTGGTATACCGCCTACACGCCGTACCAGGCCGAAATCTCGCAGGGCCGACTGGAGGCGCTGATCAACTTCCAGACCATGGTGTGTGACCTGACCGGCATGGCCATCGCAAATGCATCGATGCTGGATGAGGCCACCGCCGCCGCCGAGGCGATGACGCTGGCCAAACGCAGCGTCAAGAGCAAGAGCAATGTTTTCGTGGTGGCCGGCGACTGCCATCCGCAGACCATCGAAGTGATCCAGACCCGTGCCCGACCGCTGGGCATCGCGGTGCTGCTGGCCAACTCGGGGCCTGAGTGGGAGCAGCTCCTGGCCGGCGACTACTTCGCCGTGCTGGCCCAGTATCCCTCCACCGGCGGCCGCCTTCCTGACGATGTAAGCGACCTGCGCGCCGACGCGACCAAGGTGCATGGAAAGCAGGCCGCCTTCATCGTCGCAGCCGATCTGCTCGCGCTGACCCTGTTGGTG